>JAGQNU010000059.1 GCA_020427905.1 Candidatus Saccharimonadota bacterium
CATGTCAACTCAACGCAGGCGGCGTCGCCGGGCGACATCATCATCAATGAGCTCATGTACAATCCAGATGGTCAAAACGAGGACCTCGAGTACCTTGAACTTTACAACGTAACAAATGACCCTGTAAATCTTGAGGACTGGTGTTTTACTGACGGTATTACACTCGTTACTAATAACCCCAGTGATGCATCATGTTTTGAGGACGGTACTGTGGTTGGCGCAAACGACTACTTGATAGTCTCCCCAAATCCGGCTCAGACGAATGCGACATACGGGCAGACCGCTAGTGCAAGTTATGCTGGGACTAATTTAAGTAATAGTGGTGAGACCGTCACCCTAGAAGATAATACGAGCACTGTAATCGACTCTGTAACATATGATGATGGCGCTCCGTGGCCAGTAACTCCTGATGGTGATGGCCCCTCGCTTGAGCTGAAGGATCCAGCTACAGATAACTCGGTTGCAGCTAACTGGGGAGCGAGTGTTGGTGGTCCTACGCCAAAAGCAGAAAACTCTTGGCTGAGCCTAGAGCTCCCAGTCATCAACAGCGTGTCAGACCCCGAGGACATCACAGCTGTCGAGACAGTTGTCATCAGTGCCGAACTGACGAATGCGGACAGTGCGGCACTCGTCTTCCGAGTTATGTTTAACGCTGAGCAAGTAGTAGCAATGAACGATAGTGGTACTAGTGGAGACGCTGTTGCGGGCGACGATGTCTTCACAGCCCAAATTCCAGCCCAGGCAGCAGGTGAACTCGTGCGCTTTAGGGTCGAGGCGTCAAATACCGATGGCACGGTAACATCTCCAGCCGATAGCGATTCAGTCGACTATCACGGTTACGTTGTTCAAAAAGACATAGATACAGAGTTGCCCGTCCTTCAGTGGTTCATGGATCCGAGCGAATACACGGATATGATGGAGAACCATACACACGACGACGAGAAGCTGCCTTGTGTTATCGCTTACGGTAACGAAGTTTTCGATAATGCCAGAGTCCACATTAAAGGGACTACAACTCGTAACTTAACTCAAAAAGCCTTCGCTATCGACATGCCAGAAGGCTATAAGTTGCAGTACGGAGATATGGAAAGAGAAGTTGATGAATTTCATCTAAATTCAACCTATCTGGATTCAACAGGTATTGCTGATGTACTGTCCTGGCGACTAGCCAAGGAGATCGGGATGCCCATCTCTCAGGTGTTTAAGACAAGATTACAGCAGAACGGTGAGTTCTATGGCCTCTATACGTTCGCCGAGGAATACGATAAGCAGTGGCGAGAAGAATTTGGGTATCAGGAGGGGTCGTTCTATAAAGATAATGAGAAGAAGAACCGAGAGGAGTTTGACGACGGATCTGAGTATGATGACTGGTACAACGCCAGTGCCGGAGACAGGAGTGAGGAGCGCAGGGATTATATACTCGACAACCAGGATATCCCGAACCATATTAACTTCATGGCGTTCGAGGTGTTTATCAGAAACGGTGATTGGCTGAAAAACCGAAATTCACTCTCTTATCATGATATTCCCGATACGGGCAGATGGAGCGTGATGCCCTACGATTTAGACGGGGCTATGTTTGGCGGGTCTGCTGTCGTCCCGGGTCAAAACTTTGTGTCGCCGTATGAGTTCCCCGGTGCACAGGGTAGATTTACTCGACTTTGGCGCAGTCCATTCCTAGCCATTTACGACGAGCCTGACTTTCGTCAAGTCTACTATCGCCGGCTGAGGACCCTTGCGGACCAGTACCTAGCTACCGGATGGTACATGGATCAGTACGAGGACTTGATGGAAAAAACAGAACAAGATTATCAGCTCAATTACGAAAAGTGGGGCGCGCTCTCAGATGGACCACTTCAGCGTCAGTGGTTGCGTGGCGTGATTGAGGAGATGGAGCTAAACTACTTTCACCGCTTTAATAACGCATGGGCTGTTCCAGATGAGCAGTCGGCAAATCCAGTCATAGACATCCAGGGGGTTTCTAACAGTACGTTAAACAGAGACGAGGACTATATTGTTATAGAGAACAATAGTGCAGAAGCAGTAGATATGAGCAATTGGAGCATTCCAGAGCTAGATTTCACCTTCCCGTTGGGTGCGGGTTTGGCGCCTGGTCAGACTGGAGTTGTCGTCCGGAGAGACTCGGTGTACAGACTTAGCTTCAGCGGCTCCTATGTGTTGGGGCAGCTCGGTGATGACATACCTGCCTCCGGCACACTAACGCTTAACCGAGCAGATAGTTCTAGCTCAGATATTGAGGTGTATTAAATGCTTGTGGTAAAATTAAAACTGAACTGGAGATCAACTTGATTTTAGTGGTGAAACAAAAAATAAGCCGGTTTATTATTGCCGTTACTATAGCGGCGTTTATTGCCGTAGTCTCAATACTGCAACAGGCGGGTGTACATGCAGCGCCGCAAACATTTACCGTTACAAATACCAATGATTCTGGTGCTGGCTCACTGCGCCAAGCAATTTACGATGCAAATAGTAATGCAAACCCTGCTGATGTCGATGTTATCGAGTTCAACATTGCCGGTGGTGGTGTTCAAACAATAACACCGAGCTTCGGATATAGTTTTGCTGAGCCAGTGACGATTAATGGGTACACCCAACCTGGTGCGGCAGAGAACACCGCAGATTGGCCAGCTGCCCTCAACGGCACACTTACAATAGAAATTGATGGTTCGGCAGTGGCTGACCCTGCCCTTTTTTACATAGCAGACGAAGCCGATAACTCAACTATCAGGGGTTTGGTTATGAACAAGCTTCGAAACACCGCAGTTACGATCACTGCTGATATCACAGGCACAAAGATAGAGGGAAACTACATTAACACTGACCCTTCTGGGCTCATAAGTGAGTGGGTTGACGACTTTTCTATAACTGCGATAGTTGGCTACGGTGGTAACACAACAATTGGAGGCTCAGACCCTGCTCAGAGAAACGTCATTTCGGCGCGCGGGACAATTTTTAGTGGTGTAGGTGGTGTGGGCGGCAATACGTGGCATGGCAATAATCTATTTGTTGGCGCTGATAGTGTAACCGCGCTGTCGCCGGACCCTGCAATTATGCCTGGTCGCAATGCTCTTGGTCTTCTAGACAACGACACTTTTGGTGGTGGGGGCTTAGGAGAAGGTAACACCATAGAGAACTATCTCGGCCAAGCAGCAGTGAGTGTTACTGGTGCGAATGTCACGGTTGCCGGCAATAGGATCATCGGTAACTCACAGGGGATCTTAGTTAGCAGTACGGCCTCTAACACTACAATTGGTGGCGATGCGAGTGCTGGTGAGGGGAACATAATCTCTGGCAATATTGCTAACGGCAACGCGGGAGGGAACGGGATTCTTCTGTTTGGCACTGGGGCTACTACTATTACAGGCAACTACATCGGCGTGCTAGACGATGGCGAAACCGCACTCGCTAACACCACAGGTATTTTTGCTTATGATACAACCGAGGTTACTATTGGCGGTTCAACTGCAGCTGAAAGAAATGTAGTTTCTGGTAATGATACCTACGGTATATACGCCCAACAGATTGGCTCACTCCAGATTTCTAACAACTATGTTGGTGTCGCCACTGATGGCACTACTGCTGTCGCTAATGATGGTGATGGTGTCACAGTTGAATCAAGCGACAACTCAACGATTGACGATAATACAATTGTAAATAATGGTGATGATGGTCTTGAGTTGTTTCGCTCTGACGTTGTTTCGGTTATCGGCAACACGATTACCGACAACACTGATGATGGAATATACACAGACGAAGTAACAGATTCTGTTATTGGTGGTAGCGGTAATGTCAATACCATTAGTGGTAACGGTGGCGTGGGTGTGAGTGTCACTCACCCTGTCTCTAGTTTTAGTATCCTCGAAAACAGCATCTTCGATAATGGTGAACTCGGTATCGATCTTCAGGCTGATGGCGTTACAAGTAACGACGCTACTGATGCCGACACTGGGCCGAACGACCTGCTTAATTACCCAGAAACTGAAGCTGAAGTCAGTGGTGCCGATACCGATATAGTCTATCGAGTCGATGTACCAGCTGGTGACTACCTAATTAACTTCTACAGCAATACAAGCGCAGATCCAAGCGGCTACGGCGAAGGCGAGACCTTTATTGGCTCCGACACCTTCACGAGTGCCGGCAGTGGGGTTGAGGAGTTCAGTCATACCGTGAGCGGCAATACTCACACGAACATTTTTGCAAACGTTACAGAAGTAGATGGTGCAACTACAAGCGGTTACGGTGCCACCAGTGAATTTGGTACAGAGATAGTGCGTCAGCGCGATGTCGAGGTAACAAAAACCGTTGTTGACCAAGATACAATTACGACAGACGGCTACATTGACTACACTGTGACCTTTACCAACAATGGCCCAGACACACTTGATGTTACCCAATTTGATGCTGATGCCGGAGACCCGCTCAACACAGCGCTGTTTAACGACATTTATCCCGACGGCCTGACCTTCAGCTCCGTAACCGGTGACGCTGACTGTAGTGAATCAAATGCTGCTAATACATTTGGTACTCTCTTTAGCGACCACTCGTCCTACACAGTTCTTTCATGTGCTTACAGCGGTGTTACGCCACGAGAACTTGCAGAGGACGAGAGTATGACCTTCACACTTCGGTTTACAGTTGATGACAACAGCGTAAAAATTTATGACAATCACGTACTGAGCGTGCCGCTTGCGGAAGATCTTTCACTCACCTCGTACCAGACGGCGGTTAGTAGTGGCAACGACATCATCGACGAGCTAGGCGGCTCAAATAACAACCTAAGTAGCGCTACCACAACTCAGCCCGAAACAGCTATTTCAGTTACAAAAACACTAACGGATCCTGAAAATTACGTGCAGGGCGGGACTGTCAACTGGACAATGACAATAAGCAACCTGGGAGGAGCGCCAATTAACCTAGCCGACTCCGACGGCAGCGGTGTCAATCCATTCATTACATCACTTCTGATTGATTTTCTCCCACCGGACATGACCTTTGCCGGTACCAGCACACCAAACATTAGCTGCCCAATCATTGCTCCAGCAACTGCCGCTCCGTTCTTCCCGAATTACCCTGACTATCAACTTGTTTTATGTAATCACTCAGATGCGGTAGATAACATCCTTCTTGATGGCGATAGCTTTGACATCAACTTTTCAGCCACAATTGATGGTGATTCGGACTTGAACTACCTAAACTTTGCTTTTGCCCCAGGCTATCCATCTCAAGGCCTCAATGATGAGGTTATTGGTGAGGCATTTGATACAACCAGAGATGCAATCGACCACTTAATTGAGAACCCGATTAGTCAGTTTGCTTACAGTGGTGCGCCAACTGACATCGAGCTAGGTGTCGAGTTACTTACTCCCGACGATGTCCTTGCGGGTGAAACGATCCAGTACGAAGTAACCCTTATCAATAACGGGTCCGGTGATATAAACCTGGCGAGTTACAGCGATGCGAGCACCTCATTGTTCGGCGGTCTTTACGATGCACAGGCACTTACGCTCGATATCGATTCTCCTACAGCGGATGTCGAGTGTAGCGACTTTGGTCCAGGCAGCTACACGTTCTTGGGCCCTGCGGGTGCCGATCACACAGAGCATCAGTATTATGCCTGCGTCTACACAGGGGAATCAACAATACTTGCCAGCGGCGAAAGTTTTAGCATTATACTGAACTTTGCAGTCAACAGTGGCTTCGCAAGTCCTTTCAGTAACTACTTCTTCCACGCGGGTACCGCTGCTGATAGCGATATAAATCAAATCCTGACAATATTCTATACTGCCTCTGAAGATGTGCTGGATACGATAACTGATAATAATAACTACCTCATATTTGCGACAAATGCCTCGCCAGCACGGCAAAACCAAGCGGGTAATTCCGGTCAATCTACAAACTCAGGCGAAGATTCCGCATCACTCAGTAGTACCGGTGAGAGCGTCCGTTTAATTGTAGTCATCGCAGTGGTGCTACTCGGGGCTGGGTTCGGAATCTACCGCATTGGCAGGGTGCTAATCAGTAAACATTAAAGAATGAAGAGTATTGTAAGAAACCAAAAAAGTAGGGTTGCGATCATTCTCGTGTTGATACTCGCTGTAGTTCTCATAGTGCAGGTCGAACGTTTTATAACACATGGTACATTTTTAGGATACCAGGTGCGGAGCACAAATAAGCCATCTGTCCTCGTGGAAGATCCTAAGCAGAAAAGCGCCGTTTGTAGATCTGTGAGCAACAACACTATGTCACGGCTTGTCCAAGAGGAGGTGAGATCAACCGCGTTATTCCCCGATAAAAAGGATATACCTACATTCTCAGGCTGTTTATATAATAGTAAGAGAGACAAAGAGCAGACCGTAACGGTTGCGCTCCGCAAACTGAGTAGCGAGAGCGAAGCCTCACAAAGCCTGGGTTCGCAGACGGAAGGAGCTGAACCATTTGAGCTTGAAGAGTATGACGAGGCATATGAACGAGACGGTGACCAATACTTTGTACGTAAGGGAGACCAGATAGTGGTAATTTCGTTCTCTGATGCTATTGGTGGGGACGGTCAAACCAGACAGGGTCTCGCACAGAAGATCTCAGCTAAACTTTTTAAGTAGTATGGGTTCTTAATCCCATCCACCACATCTCGGGGTGAGATTATATGTTCAAAGATGAGTCTGATCGACAGCACCCAGCATCTGCGGTACACTCAATACTAATGGCAAAGGCAGCTAAAACAATCGTCAAGGTGAAAAACTTGACCAAGACATACGATGGCAAAAATGTCGTTGATGGCATCAGCTTTGATGTAAAAAAGGGCGAGGTGTTTGGGATCCTTGGACCAAACGGTGCCGGTAAAACAACTACGCTCGAGATGCTTGAGGCACTGCGCAAGATTGATGGTGGTGAAGCCTCAATCAACGGTGTTGATGTGGAGCGTAACCCGTACGAGATCCGACGTATTATAGGTGTGCAACCACAGACGCCAAGTTTTCAAGATAAAACTAAACTCTCTGAGCTACTCGTCTTGTTTGCGGCTGCGTATGGCGAGAAGGTAAATGTCGATGAATTTTTGGCGGACGTGCAGTTACAAGAGAAGAAGAACAGCTACATCGAGAACCTCTCTGGAGGCCAAAAGCAGCGGTTCTCAATTGCGGCGGCGCTTGTACACAACCCACTCGTCTTCTTCCTGGATGAGCCTACAACTGGGCTAGATCCGCAGGCGCGGCGCAACCTCTGGGATCTTGTTCGGCAAGTACGCGACAGGGGTGTGACGGTCATCATCACAACGCACTATATGGATGAGGCTGAGGTGCTGTGTGATCGCATCGCCATTATGGATGCAGGCAAGATCGTTAAACTAGACACGCCAAAAAATCTTATTAAACAGTTGCTCGCAAAAGGTTTTAAAAAAGAGCAGCATGTTGAACAGGCAAACCTTGAGGATGTCTTTATCGACCTGACTGGCAAGGAGCTCCGATCATGAGAAAGAAGCTTTTTACCGTCTACACATTTGCACGCGTAAACACCCGTCGGTTCTTTAGGGACAAGACGGCAATATTCTTTACAGTCATGTTCCCATTGATATTTTTGTTTGTATTCGGTGGGATATTTGGCGGCAGCAACGATACCTCATTTAAAGTAGCGCTGATCAACAACTCAGAGACTGAATTTGCCCAGACGTACGAGAAGCAGGCAATTAAGAGCAAGCTGCTCAATGTAGATGAGGAGATTGATACTGTCGATAAAGCAGACGAGAAGATGAGTCGCAGTGAGATCGACGCAACCATTATTTTACCCACAGATTTCGGAGCAGTAAAAGAGGGCGAGCAGATACCAAGTGGCACCGCAAAGGTGGTGTACGTACAGAACAACGAGCAGGCGGGACAAACACTCACCTCCATACTCGAGGGTCAGTTTAAACAGATCAACTCACAATTTGTGACAATCCAGGAGCCGTTTACCGTCACATCTCAGCAGACAAAAAACGAGAGTCTGTCACGCTTTGATTACACCTTTGCCGGTTTACTTGGCTTCTCAATTATCGGCATCGGTATCTTTGGGCCAATCAATGTGTTCCCTGAGCTGAAGAAGCAAGGCATCTTGAGGCGCTTCCATACAACCACTCTCAGAGTCTGGCAGTACTTCACAGCGACCATGGCCTCACAAGCAGTTATTGGCCTTGTGTCTGTTGTCGTGCAGTTTGCGGTGGCTATCACAATCTTCAAACTCAACGTAGTCGGCAACTATCTTGAGCTGACCATCTTCTTGATCTTGAGTATTGTGACGATACTTGGTATCGGTCTGGCAGTTGGTGGTTGGGCCAAAAATGAGCGCCAAGCAGCACCGCTCGCCAACTTAATTGTGTTCCCAATGATGTTCCTCTCTGGCACATTCTTCCCGCGCTTCTTAATGCCTGAATGGCTTCAGAATGCATCTGGCTTACTCCCACTTACTCCTGTAATCGATGGCATTA
>JAGQNU010000060.1 GCA_020427905.1 Candidatus Saccharimonadota bacterium
CAGGGCAACCATCAGCTCGTACCGGGTGCGACAGAATGTGTGTTCAGTTAGTAATCGAACACGCGTGAGCGCTTTGTAACTTGATCGGAAACGATCGAACAATCAAAGCGCTCCGCAACAACCCATATACTTTGTAATGATTTGGCTAAGGAGCCCGAGGGATACCAACTGTAGTTTGGTGCGTTAGATCCGAAGTCCCACTTTGGAGAAAATGAACTTTAATAATTTGTACCGAAGAGATAGTTAAAGTTTGTTTTTTATATTGAATATTAAATTCCCTCACGGGAGGAAGGAAGGTTTTATGAAGAAATTTGTAAGCTTTCTGAAACGCCACAGCAAAAAGATTGGTCTTTTTGTGGGCGTTGGTAGCGCTGTTGCACTTGGTGCAATTGCCGCCTCTGCATGGGGCCCAAGCCGTACAACATACACGGTTGATCATCCAGCAGATCACATCACCTTCAACTCTATTGTTGATAACCCACATGTTGGTGACGAACGAGAGTTTGTCTCAATCAAAGATGCCTCTAACACTACTGGTGGTGGATGGCGTGATAGTGTAACTGTCGAGGAAGGTAAAGAGTACCTTGTTCGTATTTACGCACACAATAACGCTGCAAGTTCACTAAACTTAACAGCTGAGAACACTCGTGTAAAAGCCGGTGTTCCAACCACGACTGGTACGAGCGTAATGATTACTGGATTTGTTTCAGCAGACAACGCTCAACCAACAGAAGTTTGGGATGACATTAAGCTCAGCTCAGACAAAACGTTTAATGTAGCATACGTTCCGGGTTCTGCCCGAATCTACAACAACGGCTATGCTGCTGGCGGAAACGGCCAACCCCTACCTGACAGTATTGTTACGTCAGCTGGTGCAAAAATCGGCTACAACGGTCCTGACGGTAAGGTACCTGGTTGTTTTCAGTACGATAACTACATCTACTTTAAGGTAAAGCCACAGTTTGCTAAGCCAAACACGTACAAGGTTGAGAAGTCTGTACGCAAGAGCGGCACCACCGACTGGCAACAGTCAGTTGCTGCTGAAGCTGGCGATACTGTAGATTATCTTGTTCGCTACGCTAATACAGGCCAAGCAAGACAAGAGAAGGTTGTCGTTGTAGACAAGTTACCAGAAGGAATGACACTAGTTGCTAATAGTACATACCTTAAAAACAGCAACCACCCCGGCAACGATTTCCAGCCTGATAACCAGACAGGAATCATTGACGGCGGACTAAGTATTGGAAACCACGCCGCAGGCGGTGTCTCTTACGTAAAGTTTACTGCTAAGGTACCCGAAACCGCAGATCTAGAGTGTGGCCCAAATACACTCAAGAACTGGGCATATGGTGCCCCTGCCGGCTCTGAGCCAGCAACAGATGATGCTGACGTGACAGTCGATAAAGATTGTGACAAACCAGAGGAGCCAATTTACGAGTGTACTGCGCTGCAGGCCGTAGATCTTGGTAACAAGAACTACAGGTTCACTACAACTGTTCGTGCTGAAAACGGTGCAACCGTTAACAAGTATGTGTACAGCTTTGGTGACGCCACTGAGGCACTGAACACTACCGATGCTAGCGTAGAGCACCAGTATACAAAACCTGGTCAGTACGTTGCTAAGGTTGCTGTGATGTTTGACGTAAATGGTGAACAAAAGGAAGTGAAAGATACCCGTTGTGAGACGACTATCACTATCCCCGAGACGCCAGTTACGCCTCCAGTAACGCCTCCAACGACACCTCCAACGACTGTGACCTCGATCCCATCGACTGGTCCAGTACAGGTACTCGCTGGAATCTTCGGTACAAGTGCAACCGCTTACGGCGTTATGGCCTGGGTTGGTAGCCGACGTGCTCTGAAGAGCGTTAAGTAATTAACGTGAAATAAAGAGTACTGACCGCTCTCACCTGGTCTGCACCATGCGGACACACCAAAAGCCCCTCGATTTACGAGGGGCTTTTTGGTTACCAGAAGAAGAAACCTCGCCTTTTGCAATGACAGTCCTTAAAAGCTTCAAGGACTGTTTTTTGTTTGGAGGTTACATTTTGTCTGGGACAGGGATGCCAAGGACGTCGAGACCTGTTGTCAGCACAGATTCAACAATAGTGAGGAGCCAGAGACGATTTTGCTGCTCTAACTCTGGTGACTTTAAGATCGGCGTCTTCTCGTAGTAACGGTTGAGAGCTCGCGCCAGGTTGTACAGATAGGCCGCGAGTCGGTGTAGCTCGTAGTTCTCTGACAACTCTTCAATCAAGCTTGGGAACGCCAGCAGCTCAAGCAGGAGCTCGTGCTCGGTATCCCACTCATATCCCTCGCTCAACCCTGGCTGAACAGTCGCTTTGCTGAGAATACTCTTAATACGGACCGCTGCGTACTGCACCGCCGGACCAGAGAACCCTTGCACGTTAAACATCGTCTCCCAGTCAAACAAACTACCTTTTTTGCGATCAGCGGTGAAATCAGTGAACTTGATTGCACCGAGTGAAACTGCTTTTACATCCTCGGGGGACGCATCTTTGGCAATCTCTGCCGCGCGCTTTTCGCCTTCACCAAGGAGATCATTGAGTAAAACAACTCCTTTTCTTGAGCTCATTTTGCTACGTTTACCACTCTCATCAAGTTGATCCACGAGACCGTGCCATAAGTGCACGATGTTGTCTTTATAGCACGCCTTTTTGGCCAGTGCATTCAGCTGCGTAAAGTAGAAGGCTTGCTCCTGGCCGGTGTGAATAAACACCTTCTCTGGTGCCCACTCATTGTCACGAAACTCCATTGTCGCTAAATCTGTCGTGGCATAGAGCGCAGTGCCATTGGCCTTCTTCAACATCACTGGTGTGTCAATGCCTGCATCATCAAGCTCAACTATAACTGCACCGTCACTCTCTGTGGCTATGCCCTTCTTCAACAGTTCATCGGCAAGCTCTTTACCGCGAGTTACAAACTTAGATTCACCATACTCAAACTCGGTACTAATCCCCAGCCGGTCCATAACCTGATGCATGTGATCAAATGATATCTTGTTAAAGCGCTCACTATACGCAACCGCCTCGTTATCACCTGCCTCAAGTTTTTGCAGCCATGACTGAACCTCATGCGCCAAATCGGATACACCAGCTTCTGACTCTTCCTTAATATCTGCCGTGATTGCAAT
>JAGQNU010000061.1 GCA_020427905.1 Candidatus Saccharimonadota bacterium
GGATTCAGGAGTTATACGTCCACGAGATGCCACTTTGGATTAAGATGGTTAAATCACTGCACCTTGACTCACTCTTCACATTAGTGAGAAGTGACACCAAGTACCTTCCCGCCTATCAAAGAATCGACACTATCGATGCACTCAACTTCTACAGCGTGGCACGTAAACTCCGGAGGAGAAAATACGAGACGAGGTTAGTACTCCGCTACGGCCAACTGACGATGGAGGATATCGGATTCAATAGTATCCTGATCCGCGCCAACACCCTGCTCTGTCAGATTGCTTCTGAGATTAAAGCTGACGTACCCGAGTGGCTGCTCGAGCGCTTTAAGCGCGCACCCAAGGCTCTCGAGTCACTCTGGAGCGAGGAGAAGGGTGAGTATTTTAGCCGTAACTTCCAAACGTTTGAGTCTATCGAGCAATCCAGCATTATGACATTCTTACCGCTCTATTCTGGAGCCATATCCAAAAAACGGGCTGGTGAGCTCGTGACCTTGCTGCGCTCCAAAGACTGGTGGCTCCCATATCCCGTACCGTCTGTCCCTAAGAACTCCCAGTACTTTGATGAGCTCCGCTACTGGCAAGGTCCGACCTGGGTCAATACCAACTGGCTAGTTGCTGATGGCTTAAAGCGCTATGGATATGTGGATGAGGCGCAAGCAATCATCGATAGGACAATTGAGCTTGCCACACTTCAAGGCTTAAGTGAGTACTTTAGTCCAGTCACCGGCTCGCCTGCTGGCGCCAACTCATTCAGCTGGACTGCTGCTCTCGTACTCGATATGCTCTACTCGTCGTGATGATCGTCTTCGTGGAGTGAACTCTCAGCTTTGCCGTGGTCGTGTTCAACATCAATATAGTCGTGCGCCAGATTTATAGTAATCGCCACAAGTACTGCCCCCAAAACGAGGAGTAACGGACGGATATCAATTAGTTTGTGCTTCACGTCTTCATGAATGGACGGGATAATGTCGCTCGCCGCGATGTAGAGCAAGAACCCTGCGCTCAAGCCAAGGAGCATGCCCGTTGGCAGCTCAGTATCACTACCAAGCCAAAACGTGAACAGTGCCATCACTGTAGTTGCCAGTGCGCTGACAATATTTACGATAATAACTTTGCGTCGACTATATCCCTTGTTGAGTAGTAACCCGAAATCACCGATCTCTTGTGGTATCTCATGCGCCGCTACCGCAATTGTAGTGATGATACCTGTAGGTACACTTACGAGGAAGCTAGCTGCAATCGCCACACCGTCAAGTGCATTGTGCATCGTGTCACCAATAACAATCAAGCTGGCTCGTGGATCTGTATCAGAGTCGTGTTGGTGGTGATGGTGAAACCAATGCAAAAAGCGCTCTGCAAAGAAGAATCCAATGATTCCGATAAGTGCAGATAAGAGCACCGTCCGTGGCTCAGCGATCGAGACACCCTCATTCAACAGATCCAGAAACACTGCCGAGAGCAGCGCGCCGGCTGCAAATGGTGTTGCGTAGGTCGCCAACTTCTCGGCCCATGATCGGCGACTGAGTAAAATAACACCACCAATCAGTGAAACAACGCCACCGAGGAGAGAGAAGACAAGAATATGCCCATAATTTGCCATGTATTAGATCCTTTCAGGTTATATCAGTACTGTAATACACCTATGCCTACTATTGCAATTTTGTCGCAATTTGTTATACTTTTTGCATAAACAGGATACAAAAACATGGAACTTGAAATTAAAAATCTCCTCAAACAACAGGGGTTCAGTGCTACAAAAACCCGTATGGCAGTGCTCGGCGCTATCTTGAAGATGCAACCTGCGAGCATGCAGCAGCTTATCTCTGCCCTGCCGGATGTTGACCGTGCGACTGTCTACCGTACTGTTGATCTCTTTGTTGAACTCAATATTGCCAAGAAGGTGCATACCGGCTTTAAGTACCGAGTAGAATTAAGTGACAGTTTTCAAGAGCACCATCACCACCTGACCTGCCTCCGCTGTGGCACTGTCCTGGACGTACACACTCCAGAAATCGAGTATGCTATTGATCAAACCGCCAGTAGTAACGGCTTTCGCCCCGTCCGCCACGATCTCGAGATCATTGGCTACTGCGCCCAGTGCTCATAAGTCGTTCGTAATTACTTAAGAAAGCTGAAGCGCTCGGTGAATATCTTGCGCTTTGGCAAGCCCAAATCAATGAGCAACTTCTCTACTGCGTTCATCATGGCTGGGGGACCACAAACAAAAGCCCGTCGGCCCGGGATATCTGACACGTGCTGCTCAATAAGCTCGCGTGATATCCTTCCCTTTTGAACGCCCTTGATATCGTCCTCACAGATGTAGACGAGTTTTGCATTATCAAACTCTTGAGCAATTTCTTCTACCTCTCTGTTCAACACAAAATCTTCGCGCTTTTTTGCGGCATATAACAGGACCACATCTCTACCGTTGCGTGCATAGCGCTCGTATAAACAGCGGATCGGTGTGATGCCAATCCCACCTGCTACAAGCAACACCTGCTTCTCAGGGCCAACTTGTTGTCCAAACACACCCAAGGGACCCTCAACAAGAACTTTGGCACCAGGCTTAAGATTCTGCAGCTTCTTTGTATAGTCCCCGACAGCCTTGATCGTAACCCGTATCACGTCTTTATCAAGTGGTGACCACGAGATGCTAAACGGATGCGGTTGCGGGATTAACCCTTTCTGCAAAAACGTAAAGATGGCATACTGTCCAGAGTTCCAGTTAAAACGAGTCATATTCTGCCCAGAGATATAGATACTCACAGCACTGCTCGACTCCTTCACCACCTTATCAACCACAAATCGATACTTGCAGTACTGCAATAGTGGATTAAGAAATCGATAAAATCCGAAGCCACCAAGCACAACTACATAGAGGGCAAGCCAATAGACACTGAAGACTGTATCCTGATTGAGCGTAGTACCGAGCTCTAGCTGGTGCCCAAAAGCAAACAGCACAAACGCATACGTCAGAAGATGCACTACATGCCACCACTCGTAGCGTAGTTTTTTACGAACGATCCATATGGACGATCCGACTACCGCGAACAAGAACAGCAGCGCTAATTGCGCCTTTAGCACGTCATCATACGTCTGTGTCATAAACCATGACTGCCCGATCAGGCTCTTGTTGGTAAGAATCGCATTGCCCGCCACGATGAAGAACGCATGCAAACAAATAAACGTAAAGGCCACATAGCCAGTTTTGCCATGCAGCCGACTCAGCTTATCTTGTCCAATAGATTGCTCAAGCAGTGGGATGCGACCGATGAGCACAAACTGCTGCAGTACAAACAGCACGCCCAGTAATCCAAACAAGCGCCCCAATCCGATATACGTCAGCGCGACACTGCTAGCTGCAAAGTATGATTGTGATCCCTGCCACCAGAAGTATGTGATTACACCAATATTAGTAGCCAGCACAAACAGAAGTGAGGCCGATATCAGTTTTCTAAATTTGTACATAAACTATATAAACTATAGCATTTAAAAGCTGAGACAAACATGAAACCGGGCATATAACCCGGCTTGACGGAGTGACAATGACGTCCTCCACCTATCATTATACGCCTATTTACAACACGAGCAATGTGCATTAACAGATGACATGCTTGCAATATTTACATCAGTCCAGTATATCTAGTAGCTAGACTAATCATAAGGAGTATTCAGTCCATGAAAGTAAAAAATATCAACTTAGAACCTGCGGCACTACTTGCTGAAGTAGTCGGTACATTTGTACTCGCTACTGTCGCGCTGACCATCGGCCAACCGCTGCTTGTCGGCCTTACGCTCGTAGTACTGATTTTCACAATCGCATCTGTTTCGGGCGCACATGTGAACCCTCTCGTGACCTTTGGTCTGTGGAGTGTGAAGAAGTTTGAAGGCATCAAGGTGCCATTTTACTGGGCAGCTCAGTTTGCAGGTGCACTATTTGCACTCGTAGCTGTACAGCTTTACCGCGGCGATAGCCTCGCTATCTCGTTTAGTAACTTCTGGCAGTTTGATACCAAGATCGCAGTTGCTGAGCTTATTGGCGCAGCTATCTTTGCACTTGCAATCACATCTGTTGTTCAACGCAAGCAAGTTGAAGCCGTAAAAGCTGCAGCGATTGGCCTTGGCCTTATGGCTGGCCTCTACGTTGGTGGTGGTCTACTTAATCAAGCAGCGCAGAACGTATCACTGACACAGAAGGAAGCACCACGGGTCACCCAGGTTGACGGCGTAGTTGTAAACCCAGCTATTGCTCTTGCTGCAACTGAGAAGGCTGATCAAGGCCTACAGCAGTCGTTCTTAGGTGGTGAAGATGAGAAGAAGGCTGATGCAACACCGTCAAGTCGTCTTGGTCTTGAGACCATCCTCGGTAGTCTTGTAGGTGCCGCACTTGGTGCAAACCTGTACATGGTACTCGTTGGTGAGAACCCATTCAAAAAGAAGTCAACACCAGCAAAAGTAGCCGCAAAAGTTAAAACAACCGTTAAAAAGACAGCGAAGAAAGCTAAAAAATAGCGATTGTGCTATACTGGTTGTATAGTTATTCAACAAAAGAGTAATCGTGACTGACCGCTCTCAAAAAC
>JAGQNU010000062.1 GCA_020427905.1 Candidatus Saccharimonadota bacterium
CGCCAAACGCGCGCGCGTAGCTCAGCTGGATAGAGCGTCGGCTTGCGGAGCCGAAGGTCGTAGGTTCAAATCCTGCCGCGCGTACCAAATGGAATCAGAGGCTTAGCAGCCTCTTTTATTATCTGTTCCAAGCGAGTTTGGGTGTATACACAAAAATGCCAACGTTCAAACTGTTTCTTGTGCGCGCGTTCTACTGTTGGCCATGAGTCATAGCAGTTACGTTGTGGGCAGGCATTGGAATAAACCATTCTTTCGTCGATCACAAGCACAAATAAATACGCTCCAATCCTAAAACCGGGATAATGCTATTGACATTTTTTGTAAGAAATGCTAATGTAATGATGATACACCAAACAACAGAAAGAAAAAAAGATAATATGAGCAACGGCAACACAGAATCACTAACGCGCTCGGGCACACCGTTTGAAGGGGGTGATCCTGACCTATCAGCACAACTCGAAGAAGCATACGCACGTGCTAGGCCGGATATCTATGTGCTTCCTGAAGGCCACCAAAAGGGTGACGTAATAGTAGGGTTGGTACCGGCCATTGATAGGCCTGGAGTGGCTTCTAATCCAGAGTTCAATAAAGGTGTTGAGCTGGGTCCACACCGAATTCCAGAGCGCGCGGAGAGTCCTTTAGTCAAGGCGGGGTGGTCGGAAGCTGATGCTCGGGCTTTGCAGGAGACTTTGGCGAAGAAACGCCGTATAGTTGCTAATGTACACCCCCTGAACCCAGAGCTTGTTCGCGGACCTATAGGTGACGCATATAGAGAACTTGATGAGGAGACTCGCAGACTATACAAACGTTATAGTTAGCACTTTCTTCAAAGGTGGCAAGTTAGCATCTTGGGGCTAGTTTACTCTCATGGTTACGCCTGGTATGATTTGCCTAAGCAAAAAGCTGGCCAAGGATAGAAGTGTACTGTATAACCAGTGGCTCCCCCTTAGATCTCAAATAAGTTGCATCACGTGAGTGCCCTACGTCTTGCACGGCGGGGCTAGGCGCGTTTTTTGAGGAAGTAGTAACTCATAAGGCCGCCGATAAGGATGCTAATCGCCGCAATTACCCAAAATAACCCTGGAGAGTGCTCATTTCCGGGTAGGTCTACGTTCATTCCATAGAGACCAGCCAGCATTGTGGGTACAGTGAGTGCGAGGGTTATCACTGTCAGTAAGCGAATAGTCTCATTCAGGCGTGTATCCATAACGGCACGGAACGAGTCACGTACATTGGTGATAGTCCTGAGCAGACTCTTGCAGCGGGCCATCAGCTGTTCGAGTGATATCGACAGATCCTCTACGAGGTCTCGATCATCCTTGTACATCTGAAGCGTGCGTCCACCAAGCATTTGCTCAATTGCCGTATTGGTTGGAATGAGTGCGTCAAGGTAGTCGTTGAGTTTTCGCTCATACTCCACAAGTGTTGAGATATCGTTTGGTCGCAGGGTTGTTATGTCATTGGTGACAGCACGCATTTGGCGATTAATTGAGGCAACACGAGTCTGATACTGCGTCACAATTGCCTCCATCATAAGTACAAATAACTTGGTTCGCTGCGTGGTGGGTGCTGGGATGTTGTCGATAAACGGCTGCCAAAGTCGACCGAGTGAGTCCCGGCTGATTGTTATGAGTGCCTCGTTGTCGATAACAAACAACACCGGTGTAGTGTAGTCGTTAAACTCATCGTCAGTATCTGGCAGGCGCGTAATAAAGTAAACCTGACCCCCTTGCTGTTCGATACGAGGTACTTCGTGTGGGTCAAGTGCATCGTGCAATATGTCTGTATCAACACCGAGCTCCTCAAGCGCCTGTTTATCTTCGTCGGTTGGGCGCTCACACCTCAGCCAACTACCTGGTTGAAGCGTTTTCTTCTTGGCTATACTCGGGCGCTGTAACGTACTTTTATAGTAACTAATCATACACTCTAGTGTACTGCAGTTAGCGTACATCCCCAACCCTGTTTACATCTGGTATACTAAGCGACAATGGATTATATCGGCGTCGCTGCCGCTCTCGGCTACATTATCTTTAGTATAGGCCTGCGTTTATGGTTCTTGTTCTATATCCCCTACAAGCGCCATAGCAGCTCGGCAATCGCCTGGTTGTTGGTTGTTTTCTTGATACCTGAGATTGGTATCCCCCTGTTCTTTTTGCTTGGAAGTCCCAAACTCTCCAAACGACGTCGAGCACTACAGGCTGAGATTGACGACGTCGTGGAACGGGCAACGCGAGATACAAATCGGTTGAAGGACCTCGATCTGGCACAGAGAGATCGGATCGATTCGGTTGTGAGTCTGGGGCAGTCACTTGGGACACTACCGCTGTCACTTGGTAATACTGCCGATATACTACCCGAGTACAACAAAGCAATTACAGATATCGTTTCAGAGGTAAACAACGCTACAGAGTTTGTACACCTTGAGTACTTTATCTTGGCGCTTGATAACGCCACAGAGCCTTTGTTTGAGGCCATGGAGCAGGCCGTCCGTCGCGGGGTAAAAGTGCGCGTGTTGTTTGATGCTATGGGCTTTAGGGCCTACCCCAACAAACGCCAGATGATGAAGCGCCTTACTGATGCAGGTATTGAGTGGCGCAAGATGTTGCCAATCCGCCTGGGGCGCAACTACAATCGTCCTGATCTCCGCAATCACCGCAAAGTTGTGGTAATTGATGATCGGGTTGCATTCCTCGGCTCACAGAACATGATTGATCGCACCTATCACCGCAAAGACGATATCTACTACGATGAGCTCGTCGTGAAACTGAGTGGGCCTATTGTGCGGCAGTGTAATGTGTTGTTTGCGAGTGACTGGTATTGTGAGACCGGTGAGAAGTTGCTTGCCCTGCTTGACCCAAAGAAGCGACCGCTTCCAAGGGGTACGGGGTTAGTGCCAGCCCAAGTAATACCAAGTGGTCCTGGCTACGAGGTGTTGGGTAATCTTCAACTGTTTGGACAGCTATTGTACGCCGCCAAAAAGCGGATAGTGATCACCAACCCCTACTTTATTCCTGAGGATTCTCTGATGGTTGCCTGCAAGTCTGCCGCCCAGCGTGGTGTCGAAGTAATCATGATCAACTCTGAGGTAATGGACCAAAAAGCCGTTGGTTACGCCCAGCGCTCCTACTACGAGGATCTGCTTGAGGCCGGTGTGAAGATATACCTGTACAAGGCGCCCATTCTTCTTCACTCAAAGCACCTGACCATTGATGATGACATTGCAGTGATCGGCTCGAGCAATATGGACATCCGCTCGTTTGCGCTCGATCTGGAGTGCGTGGTGACGTTGTATGATCAATCAGTCGTGAAGGATCTCAAGAAGGTGCAGGCTGCTAATTTAAAGCGCTCCAAGCAGTTGAAACTCAGTGAGTGGCACGGTCGCCCACTGCACACCAAGTTCTTCGAGAGCATCGCCCGCCTCACCTCTGCTCTCCAGTAGTGGTATAATCTCCTGTCATGGAGAGGTGCAGGAGTGGTTGAACTGGCTTGTCTCGAAAACAAGTGTGCATTCACGTGTACCGTGGGTTCGAATCCCACCCTCTCCGCCATACGCTCATGCTTTAATCTCTTGCGTGACGGGCGTATACTAAAAGTACGATATGAGTATTTGGAACGACCTTTTTGACATCTATACATCAGTAACGAGCGATGAGCAGACCACGCAATTACCCACTCCAGTCTCAGGTGACTCGGATGATGACCAGCCCCAGGATGCACAGCAGACTGTCTATGTTTTTGCCTATCTCGATGATGGCAAGGGTAACATTACCCGCAATATTGCAGTAGAAGATCGCATAACAATGCTTGAGGCCAAAAACCAAGAGCTTGAGAGTAGATACAACGCGCTTATCGATGAGCTCAAAAAGTACGAGGACACTCAGACCGAGGACTAGCCAATGGGCTGGTCATTGATCTGCCCGACAACAAGATCTCCGTTAGTGGTAAGCGTAAAGTCCTGCATGCTGCGCAACAAGCCGTTGTCGATCGAGAGCAACATAAATTGAGAGTTTGCCTGGAGGGGGCCATAGGTCATGCTGTTCTCCTCTGCTCCGCCTGAAGAGCCGCCGGTTATGATAAACCCTTCTGAGCCATCGGGTCTTGCGACAGTTTCCAGGTTGCGTTTGTGAGTATGGCCAGTGAGTGCAAGGTCAACACACCCACTCTCCACTGCTTGTCGGGCGGCCCGTTTGTCGTGGACAAGTAGAACGATGTTCTCTCCACTCACACAGGCAGTCTCAGTTAGGTGTGCGCCAACATCAGACAAACTCTCATCACCTCGTTGTTGTAGGCCGCTAGCAAACTCGCTACTTCTTGGGTCGGCATCACCGAGCATTGTGAGGTCTGTCACTTGTACAACATTACCGTCAAGGACAATTGCTCCACGGCGTTGGAGCTCGTCGGCTATGTGTGGTGAGTCGTGGTTTCCTGGCGATTGAACCACCTTAAGGCCATATCTTCTGAACGCATCCTGCTGTCTTTGCACGCAGTAATCTTCATAAGAGCTACCGCTGAACACGGTATCTCCACCATCGAGTACCAGGTCAGCACTAGCTTTGTCTGCGATCATTGCTAGGATACTCGGCATACCAACATTACAGTGGTTATCTGTAAAGAACAGGACTGTCGTATATCTCTCGTCCTCTGGCCGTTGACCAAGTAACGTACGGCCAACAGTAGCCTCACGTGCCGCTGTCTCTGACTCGCTGTAAAATGCGTCGGTATCTTTTACAAACGAGATGATTCGCTCACCATAGCGATTCACTAACTCTTCAGCGGGTGCCCCACTAACTTCAACACCTTCCAGTGGTGTGCCAGCATATGTGTCGCTGACCGGTTCCCAGTTTCTTTCACTCGCAGTTGGTAGTGCGAGTGAGGCAAAAGCAAGTGCCGCCGTCGGCACCAGGAGCCGCACAGGCTTGGACTTGATCGATGCCACAATCTCATGACGGAACACGTACGGTGTCGCAAAGAATAGTGAGGATCCGATCGAGAGCATGAGCAGGTGCCTACCGAGTGCATGTTTGATGTCGTCCGACTGTGTACTTACTGAGCGGTAGAGCTCTCCGTATTGCTGGATCCGTCTCTCGTCCTCACTGCTAAAGACTGTTTCCAGATCAGCCGATTGCCTTCTGCCTCCCTGAGCCTGTGTTTGACTCGGTTTTGCACCGGGTAGGGTTGGGATTTCGCCAGGCTTGAGGGTAACACCAAGCTTGAGGGGTCCGATCTCTGGCGTGTCTTCAATCTGCTTGCGCAGGCCAACCGCACCAGCATCGAGAGATGTGTTGCCGTCGAGTGTTATGGTGGCACGAGCCTCACCGGGGCCAAACGGTACCTCGGTTGGCCAGACTGTTGAAAGCGCCACCCCACTTGCTAGTCCAAGAGATGCAAAAATCGTCGCCTTACAGGCAAACATACCCACTCGTCGCCCGAGGTGGCGCCTTGGTCTCTGTCTCTCTTGTCCGCCCACTTCTACAAGATGGTCACTGGTGGTCGTTTCTGTCGGTGATTCCACGTTATGTACAGTATGCGCTTAACAGATGAATATCGCTAGCCAATTTGTAAAAACTGCTACACTAGTGGCAATGGAAGAGTCGATTTTCACTAAAATTATCAAGGGTGAGATCCCGTGTCACAAAGTGTATGAGGATGAGTTTACGTTTGGGTTTATGGACATTCATCCAATTCAGCCAGGGCACGTGCTGTTGGTGTCAAAACGTCAGGTAACCAACTTTTTTGATCTGAGTGACGAGGAGTACCAGGGACTTATGGCTGCCACTAAAAAAATGGCTCGCCATATGAGTGGGGTATTTCCTGATAAAAAACGCATCGGTGTGATGATTGAGGGGCTTGATGTGGACCACGTTCACGTAAAACTCTTTCCTGTTGATACCGGCGAGCAGTTCCGTCACGAGCCCGATATGAACGTCGAGCCAGATCACGACGCCCTTGCCGACATGGCCAAGCGCCTGAGTATCACCTAGTCTTTTTGACGACCAACGCTTTACCAATATTGAGCGATACCTCGGTGTAGTCAATGTCGGCCTCACCGAGCTGTTTGAGGATAGATTCGTAGGCTACTTTGCCACCCTCTTCATAGTCGTCTGGGTCAAGCACATGAATTGCTAGCCCGTTGTCAGCCAAGCAGTCAATAGAGTTTTGCACAACCGCGTATTGTTGTTCTTCGGGGATAAACCTGAGTAGCACGTGGGCATAGCTGATCTGATACGGGCCACCAGGGAGTGGCTCCGTGCAGTCATGCTGAGTTACACCCTCCTTGCCCGCCAGATGATCGATTGTGATATCAAACGTGAAGATGGTTGCCGGAGCTCCAAATACCTCAGAGAAGATCGTCTGATGTCCGTCTACGAAACGGGCGTCTCCGCAGCCCATCACCGCAACATGTATGTCGCCTGAAAGTTGCGTACCGACCGCAGCTACAACTCGCTCTAGCTCATCCTTCTTCTCGGCTAACCTTTTTGCGAGTTCGTCGTCAGACTTATCTGCATATTGTTGGTGGTACTGATCCAGTTGCACGGTGCCTCCAGTGACTTCAGGTGATACTTCTGTTAGTATAAGCGTGATGAAACGTAAAACACAAACACTGTTGGGGTACGTCTTCGGGGCAGTCTTTATAGCACTTGTTAGCTTCTCTGCTCTGTACACTACCGCTAATGCGGTGGCCGAGACGTTCACGGTAACGAACACAAACGACTCTGGCGCTGGCTCTCTCAGGCAGGCTATTACAGATGCCAATAGCAACGCCAATGCTTCAGATATGGACATCATTGACTTTGCCATCCCAGGCTCAGAAGTCCATACAATTACGCTCGATACTCCCCTACCCGCTATTACTGAGAAGGTGACAATTGATGGTTATACGCAGACTGGCGCGAGCGAGAATACCACAGTAAGCCCTAACCCGATCGATAGTGTTATCAAGATTGAGATTTCAGGTGCGAGCTACACGCCACCAGGCAATGCCAATGGAGGCGAAGCGAGTGGTCTGGTCATTAACGCTGACGATTCGATTGTGCAGGGTCTTTCAATTTTTGGTTTCTCCGCCTTAACAAATGGTCTCCCGACTGAAAATGCCAATGTTGGTGTGGCTGCCGGTGTCTCAAATGCGAGCATACTCGGGAACTACATAGGTGTGAAGGCTGATGGCCAGACCATCGGAGACGGTAACAATTGGGTGTCGCTTGGTGATGCTGGTACAGGGACACTACTCGGTAGTGCTAGTCCAGCTGATAGAAACATCCTGTATGCAAAAAGCACTTACAACCAATCTGGTGCAGTTATGCTATCTGGTAGCAATGGATTTATGTATGGCAACTATGTCCAAATAGCGCGCGATGGCATAACTGACTTCTCTCCAGAGGCGGCAGATGCTAATGGGCTCACTGGACCATTTACGATCGCAGTGAATATCATTCAGAACGGTGGTTATACAATTGGTGGCCCCGCATCAGGTGAGAAGAACCTAATCTCTGGCGGTACGATGCTAATTGGCCTCAATGGCGACAATAATACGATCCAAAGCAATCTCCTTGGTACTGATTACTCGGGTACGGTGCGTTCGTCGATATCGAACGGTCTTGGCGTAGGCGCAACCACTGGTAACGGCAATCTCGTTGGCGGTGTCAATAACGGCGAAGGCAACTTGATAGCCGGCGTAAAGGGTATTGGTGTCGGCGCATGGTCGTTTACTGTTGACCAGTATGCTATGACGCTCACGCCAACAAAAAACGCCTTCCTTGGTAATACTATTCGTGACATTGGCGTCTTTAACCTCAATGTGTTTGGGTACTCAAACCAAGGCATCGACATCGCGCGGTACACTGACACGAGTAATCCAGCAGACTTTTTACCAGATGAGTTTTACGAGTATGGGCCAAACATCAATGATACGGGAGATGGTGATGCAGGCGCTAACGGTACAATAAACTACCCAGTGTTGAAGACCGCTAAGCAAGTTGGAGACCAGCTGACGGTAACATACGATCTTGATGCCGCGGACTCCCCTACCGATGCCTATAGGGTAGAGTTCTATGCAAACTCGGAGAGTACCATATTTGGTTACGGTCCTGGTGAGCAATATCTCGGTGCTGCAGATGGTGTCTCGCCTGGCACAAATAAGACAGCTACTCTAACAGTACCCGGGAATCTATATCGGCAGGCACTATCGGCCACAACGACAGCCGTTGATGGTACGACAAACTCCGGATATGGTGCTACCAGTGAGTTCTCGAAGAACCTCAGTGTTGCCTCTGACGCCGATAGCGATGCTGACAGTGTGATAGACGCTATCGAGGCTGCAGCACCAAATAACGGTGATGGTAATGATGACGGAATACCAGATAGCACACAAGCCACGGTAACCAGCTTGCAAGACTTTGATAACAATCACTGGGTTACGATTGTCACGACCGGGTGCTCTGAGAACAACCGCGTCTCGTCACTGAGCCTGTCCGACACCAACCACAAAGATAACGGCTACAGCTATCCATACGGTCTGATCGACTTCACACTGAACTGCTCTCGAGGCGATACAGTAAATCTCACCAAGTATACCTTTGTGAACACACCAGCAGACCAGTTTGCGGTCAGAAAATATGATCCGACTACTGAGACATTTAAAGATCTACCCGGTGCCAGTCTCACTAACGTGACTGTTGGTGGTGAGCCCGCCCTGAAGCTCGCGTACAGCATCCAGGATGGTAGCGAGCTTGATGATGACCGTACAGCCAACGGAGTGATTGTTGACCCAGTTGGCCTCGCAACAGAAACAACTACTCTCGCAGCAACTGGTGTGTATGCATTACCGCTCGTGGTAGTAGCCCTGGCCCTTATGCTCGCGGGAGTCATAAGCTATGTCGACTACAGGCGTCACAAGAAGATGCTCAAGCAATCCTTTAGTAAACAAGCTAAGACATACACCTATTGGCACCACCTTAAGGTGGTGACCATACCACTTATGAAGTACCGAGTCACGATTACACTTGATAAAAAGACAACTCGTCAACGACCTCAAAAACAAAACTAGTAACTAAAAAGAGACAGCGATGCTGTCTCATTTTTATGGATGTAGCCTACTTTTTGTTGATTGGTTTGCGGCCGCCACTGCGGTTCATCTCTCGTTCTTGTCCCGCGGATCGCTCATCATCAATAATATTGGCCTGTGAGAACGTGTCTTTACGTACACCACGAGCAATAGTTGAACCACCGACTACAAGATCGCGTGTCATGTCCGCGAACTCGGCATCGACGTCGGCTTGCTCGCCCTCACCCACTGGAAACTCCTCATTGAGTTTGCCTTGTGGTAGATCTTCAGCGTCAAAGTTGCCAGCGTGGTATGTGCCATCACCTGTGAACTCGGTGAAGCTATCCATCTGCGTGTTCTCTTGAGTGGTTTGTGCCATTGTTTGTTCCTTTCAGTTTTTGTTTTGATCACTACTACTGTAGTGAGTGATCAAAATGTTGACTGAAACAGGAGGTAGGGTTTTGAAAAGGAAGAGCGTGTCGCCGAGCCGGCGGAGGTGTATGGCGCGTTGCGCCAACCTGGTGTAGACCAGTCCTCCGCCGGCTGCCGGCGCCCGTTGGTCAGGCCGCGCGGCCCGGCTGGGGCTTCTGCCCCTTGGGCTGCTTCATGCGGTTGCGGATCTCCTTGTCGCGCGCGGACTTGCCCGCCTTGCGCGGGTCTCGGCCCTTGCCGCCCTTGCGGGCCTTGGGGGCACGGGTACCGCGTCGCAGATCGTCATCCAGCCGCTTCACATCGCCGATGGCGTCACGGAGACGCGCGGAGTTGCGGGGGCTGAGACGGTCCAGCGGCGACATCTGCAACGCCTTCAGGGAGTCGTCCGTGATGAGCCCGGGCTCGGCGAAGCCGGAGTCGAGCGCAGCCAGACGTGCCTCCTCGAGGCAGTACAGGTAGTGCATGAACAGGACGTCGCGGCGGTTCTGCTTCTTGCCGCCCTTGAGGTACTGCTCGTAGCGCTTGGTGATCCACGCGAAGGGGGTCTTCTCGTGCTTCACCAGCAGCGCCGTGCACTCCTTGGCCAGCAACACCATGTCGGTGTCACCGGCGTCGACTCGCAGGGACATGGGGAACTTCGGGAACTCGATCATCGTACGATGGTCTCCTCTTGAACTGATGGTTGGGTGCACCCTCATCTGTAGACCGTAGTCGTAGACAAGGTTCTCATCCATCAGCCGAAGCTTCTAGACGAGATCAATGGAGCGGTATTGGTGATGCTCCATAGAACTCGTCTAGATGTACGGTACTCTTCCTTTTCAGTTGTAAGGTACGATGTTGCTGCTACCACTGAGGTGCGCAACGTCAGGATACATATTAGCATAGATTTAATTAAATGTCAATGCTAAAACAACATAATATAAAAAAAATCAATACTTGCAAATCTACACACTGCACCGGGGTGGGGGCTCATGCCCCCACCCCAGCTGATTAGACGGCTTTCAATCCGGTACTGACCATTGCCTTGAGGCTGTAGAGCGCATCCACCAGCGCCATGTGCTCTTGGCGAGTCAGCGCTGGTTTGCGGTGCGTTGGTCGACGAATCGCCGCTTGTTCTGCCGGTGTCAACAGGTTGAACTGCGACAGGTTCTTGGCATATCTGCGACATGCTTCGAGACGCTTCCAGTAGAGCATGTGCAGTGTTCTGCGCATCTCTAGAGGTGTTCCATACCGCAGCCGCCTTAGTTGCCTCGGGAAGAGGTACTTGTGGGCAGCGTTGCTCTTGTAGACCTCTCGGGCGACTCGGACAACTTGCTTGTTGTCTTCGCTACCCACGAGGTACTCCGATGGGATGTAAAGATCCATGGAGTGTGTAGTCCTTCTAGTCGTGACGGATGTAACAGGGTGTCACCGCATAGGCAGCTCCTGGTGTAGATTTGCAAGGTTCACACACCCACCGTGTGATTACTATATAATAACACATTCTACTAAAATAACAATGCTAGTGTGTCTTGATACGTGAGTCGTCTAAAAATTGCCAAAATTGTGGCCACGTTTTATTAACGGCCCGCCTAGCTGTCTCGGTTACGCGGCGCTCTTGGTAACGCATTGCGAGTGCTTGTACAATGCGGTGGTCTGGTGAGTCGATTACGCCGGCATTTAGCAATCGTCTCATCTCCTCTACTCTATTTGTCTCGTGATTGCGCAGCTGGGGCCAGAGCGAGGCGCCGTCATCGATCGTGAGAACACCAAAGGCGACGGCGAATGGATAATCTTCTGCTTGTTGCGGATCAAAATCTACTGTGTTGGTTTGTAGCCAGTGGTAGAACGCCTCTGCTTGTCGTTGGATGGTCTGATCTGTTCTTGGCCCCCATCCTTGCTTGTACTGCTCTTTGGCGGCTACGCTCATGTGGAGGTGGTAGGGAGCGTCCTCTAGGGAGTCAACAGGTGTATCAGTAAAGAGGACTTTGGCGCTGGCCCACTGAGAGGTACCACCATCAAGTTGTAGTAGCGCCTCGAACGGATAGTTGATGGTCCCTGGGTCATCATGCAGTGTGCGGGTCTGGAGTGTGCCGCGTGTGATAATCTTTTGGTTAGAATTTTTCAGCCATAGCAAATACTGCGTAAATCGATAGAGCGTGCCCGACTCGCCGACATCAAGTGACCTACCACTCCCCCAGTCGCTTAATACACGAAGTAGAGCCAGTAGGTCGTCCCCCAGCTCGGATTGGTGAGCGAGCAAGTACTCTCGTACATCATCTTTGCCAGCTTGAATATCAAGCATGCCCATTCGAATCATCCATGCTTTATCGAGCGGTATAAGTGCCTGAAGTTCTGGAGGCAGACTGTTCTTCATCAGAGGTGTTTCAACTGATGTCGGAGGTGTTCTGCCTGGTCGCTGGCCCGGGTAAGCTCCTCGCGACTCTCGGCAATCAGTGCTTTGGGCGCATTGGCAACATAGCCCTCATTTGCGAGGCGGTGCTCAAGGGTGTGTATGGCTTTTTCGGCATCAGCTAGCTTGCGTTCCAATTGTGATTTGTAGTCAGTCAGTTGCTCATCATCAAGATCGAGCCAGATGTTCTCATTGGTGCCAACGAGCTTCAAGCCGGACGACTCTCCCCTATCTTGAACATATGCAGACCGAGTAAGTTTGAGTACAAGATCCTTGTGGCGCGCGAGTAACTCACTACCCTCGGACATAATTGCGATGTCGTTCGAGCCAACAATCCCAAACACTTCTCTAATTTCTGAAATGACCGTCTGTATCTGATCAAACTCATCTGCCTGGTCATCGTTGTACTGAGTCCGCTCCGGCCAGCGAGCGGTGATTATCTGACTATCCTCCCATTTCAATGTCTGCCAAATAGCCTCGGTTACAAATGGCGCATACGGGTGCGTAATTTTAAGGCAGGTCTCTAACACCCAAACCATCATTGTGGCCTTCTCAGACGACGCAGGAGCGATTTTTGTAGCCTCTAAGTACCAATCGGCGACTTTATCCCAAATCGTGTGATAGACGGCTTCATGAGCCTCAGAGAACCGATACTCTTCAAGCATAGTTGCGATGTTATTTGCAGCTGCATCGAGCTCGCGCATAATCCAGTGGTCGGCTGCGGTTTGCGGCTGAGGATTGCGGAGTTCAAAGTCCTCCCCTACAACACCCTCAATGTACCGAGCCATGTTCCAGAGTTTGTTGCAGAAGTTTCTGCCG
>JAGQNU010000063.1 GCA_020427905.1 Candidatus Saccharimonadota bacterium
TTTGGTCAGCCAGAGTGGGATTATCCCGATACTGGAGCGCTAAGCCAGCTAACTGCTGCGCCTGGTCTTGCGTAAACAATGGTCGTTGTGAGCCGGGCTCTACCCAATCTTCGAGGAGTCTGCGGAGCTCGAGCCCGCCTTCGAGCTTTCGTACCATACGTGAGGATACCTCATACTGACTTTCTATGTCTTCGATACGGCCTCTAATAGCTGCAATCTCTGTTTGTAGTTCTCGTTCTTGACTTGTTCTTTTTTGTTTTTCTATTGCATGGTGAAGCGTACGATAATCTGTTGGCGCATCTTTAGCCAGCCGAGGATCTTGAGATATCCTTCGGTCAAACACTGCCTGCAGCCAGTTCTCAGCACTTAATGCTCGCATCATTGAGTCTTGAGTGGGATTCTCAGTGAATTGAACACCTGCTTTCTGTAATAAAAGACCAGCTGCAACGCCCGTTTCATGACGTGTTTTATGGTGATCATGCCCTATCACATCAATCTTGGTATTGTAGCGATCTGTTGCGATTTTGTTTATGGCTTCTGCGGCGCTCTGTGCAGCACCTAACTTGCTCCAAGCAGAGGATAATTCCATAGCACGTTCATATAATGTCCCGAATGGCTCAACAAGTACGCCCGCTTCATCGCGTGGCGCCTCCTCAAACAGTAACTCGATTGCCCCTCTGAGCCCCCCAGGTGTATGCAAGTTTGATAGGAGCTGCAAAGTGGCTAATTGTTGTGGATTGAGTACATCACCTTCTTGTGCATCAACCAATTCTGCCAAATACTCACCAGGCAGCCGTTTAGTGAGTGCCATAATATCTACGATTACTAGTGCTTGCAACACCTCAAGAGGCCTCACACTTGCTACTTCTTGTGTGATTGCTATAGGTGCCTCCGGACGAGCTAAAAGAATAGCTGCATGTTGAATGAGCTGGTCAGATAGCCTGCCAATAGTATGACCATCAATATAATCACGACCATCTCGGCTGATTCCATCAGCGATAAGTATACAGTCGGCAGCTAAGTCGACTGTTTCTGAGCGTATTGCTTTTAGACTCCCTTTTGGATCACCTGCTAAGGCATGTTTGTAAATGAACCCTAGAGATGTGTAGTTAAACTCCCCTGCTGACATTAATCTACTGTCGTTTTCAATCTTGAGTCGTGCCATATACAAAAGATGAGGCGCCATTGCTGCCAACCCTTTATAGCCTACTCGATCCAACTCTTTGCCTGCCTCGATTTCGTCCAAATAATCAATCGCTGCAATCGTATCAGATGGATCTTCTGATGCATAACAGCCAGTGAGCATACTATCCGTGAGCGCACTGTCTCTTAACTTGTACACTTCTTGACTAGCATCGAGGGCCAACTTTGCTTTTTCATCTATATCAATTGCTGCCAAACGCATATCTATAGGCATTGCTAGTCGATCAAACTCCTCAATAACGTCAGCATATAATTCAGCTGCGTCAGAATGTACTTCTGAGAGAACCACCGGTCGTGACATAAGTGCATACTATACCACTATTATTGCTGATATACAACAAAACCCGCTGGAGCGGGTTTTGAGGAATCACAGTTTGGGGTGATTATTTGTTGATCTTGGTAACAACACCAGCACCAACAGTACGGCCACCTTCACGAATAGCGAAGCGTAAACCTTCATCCATCGCAATCGGTGAAATCAATTCAACCTTCATCTTGACGTTGTCACCAGGCATAACCATCTCTACACCTTCTGGTAACTCACATGCGCCAGTCACGTCAGTTGTTCTGAAGTAAAACTGTGGACGGTAACCTTTGAAAAATGGCGTGTGACGACCACCTTCATCTTTACTCAACACGTAAACTTCAGCTTCAAATTTTGTGTGGGGCGTGATTGTACCCGGTTTTGCCAGTACTTGTCCACGCTCAACGTCATCTCTTTTCGTTCCACGCAACAAAATACCCACATTATCACCCGCTTCACCACGATCCAACAACTTGCGGAACATCTCAACACCCGTACAAGTAGTGGTGGTGGTATCACGAATACCAACGATTTGAATCTCTTCACCCACGTTGATAACTCCAGTCTCAATACGACCAGTCACAACTGTACCACGGCCTGAAATCGAGAAAATGTCTTCAATAGGCATCAAAAATGGC
>JAGQNU010000064.1 GCA_020427905.1 Candidatus Saccharimonadota bacterium
AGGAGAGGTCGCACCAGATTAACAATTGACATCTGTTGTAGCTCGGAGCGAGCGCACTCTTAGAATTATGCTCATTCTCAGCAAATTCGTGCACCTGCTTTGATTGATAACAGTAGTAAATACAACTGTTTACTATTGACATTTTTATATAAATAATGTTATAATACCCTAGTTCGTGAGGTAGTTCCGCATTTTGATTCATTTTGTATGAATGAAGGAGTGGGAGGATCTCGCAAGATTTCTAACCAGACCAGGAGAGTCGACTCATGTCATACTCCCGTACCGACGAGACACGTTACGTCTCGAGCACATCTACATGAAAGGCAATTGATGGATACCTGGAAGGGTAAGCTTGGCGCCCTCGCCATCTGGTGGGGGTGGATGCCGGCTCTCTGTGGGTTGGCGTGGTCTGTCGGCCACTTCCTCTTCGGAGGGATGAAGTTCAATCAGACGCTTGAGCAGTTCATGCTCGCGAACGTCTGGTCGGGTGGAGGCTGGCTGTTCCTGTGGCTCATCATCGGTTTCATCGGCAGCATCGTCATCGTCATGCTTGACGAGGACTGGAAGAAGACGAGCAACATCGTCGTCTCCGTCTTGCTGCTGATCGCCACGGTGGCCAGCATCGTCAGCTTCACCAAGGTCAACTGGGACAACGACAAGGACGAGGCGCGGTACTACACCCGCTCCATGACCTTCGTCGTCCCCGACCTGGATGAGACGCCGGCGACAGTGCGTTACCTCCTGAAGGGTGCCACTGAGTCCAGCCGAGAAGGCTGCGACATGGTGGACGCCTCCGACATGCACACGTGCATCGTCGAGGGTGACTTCAGCCCGGAGGGCTGGGAGCCGCGAGTCGGCTCGCTGGACGGCGCGATCTACGCCATCAAGCGAACCTCGGGTGACCAGCAGCGCATCTCCTTGAACGAGGAGATGATGGCCTACCTCAACGAGTGGGAGGGGCAACCCGCCCGCTGGAGTGGCGTACTCGACGGCACCGGCAAGGAGCAACCCTTGGGTGGCGTCAGTGAGTGGGACGGGTCCAGTGAGACCACCGACTGCAAGTTCGAGGACAAGTACGCCCTCGACCGAGCCTTCGGTGGGGAGCGAGGCAACTCGCTTCCCAACCTGCTGGCTGAGCGCTTCCCGGCGCTTCGCTACAGCCAATCCGACGTGTGGGGATACTGCGACGGCGATGAGCCGATCGTGGTGGTCCCGACCACCAAGCAGATCCAGTTCAAGGGTCGCACGGTGGATACGGCCGGTGGGCTGATCATCGTCCGAGGTGAAGACGGCCAGACCAAGCTGACGCACGTCAGCAATGCCAAGGCCGGCGACTACCCGGGTCCGGTGTACCCCATGAGCCTCGTTGAGCGTCAGCGCGAGACGAGCAAGTGGGCTGCCGGCCGCAAAAACGAGGACCGACGAAGCTTCGGCTTCGAACCGGCCACCTCGGAGGCCCAGGCGGGCAACACCAGTGAGTACTTGCTCAAGAACAAGACCACTGGCCGCCTGGAGTGGGTGACCCCGCTGACGCTGCGCAAGAGCACTTCGGAGCTCTTCGTCGCGTACGCGATCACCCCCGCCGACGTCGTGGACGACGGCAACCTCAACCAGCTGTCGCTGTACATCCTCGCCGAGGATGACCCGCGTCGGGTCAACATCGACAACCTGGAGGCCGATGCGTTGGACTACCTCGCCAAGAACGCAGGGACGTTCATCAGCAACGGGGGCAAGCTCGTCGAGTTCACGCCTGTGGATGGTGACATCTGGAGGGCGTTCGGTGAGCTGAAGGGTCGTGTGGTCTACCGACTGGAGATCAGCGCGGGCGACAACATCACGCCCAAGCTGGTCAGCGTCGGCCCTACGGGTAACGACAACGAGCAGAGCGGTGAAGGCAACGACACCGAGTTCTGTGGTCAGAACCCAAGCGACCTGACTCCGAACCAGCTGGTCAACTGCATCCAGGTGATGGCCGACGAGCTCGACCAGCGCCAGCAGCCCAGCTCGGAGGACTAGCCCTCGGGCCAACCGGAGCACATCCGGCCTTTCAAAAAGGAAATGTGAAACTCTTTGATTGTAGAGTTATCCAGTGAAGTCAGCGCCTCGGTGCTGGTGAAGGAATCCAATCTGGTTGGGAGACACCATTAATCTCTCACTGGGGGCGCACCTACGGGTGCAGCTCCCAGACGATCCTTGGAGTCGTGCATTATGAAAGCACAAAGCCAAGCTGATGAGCTGTAGAGGCAGCGAAATCGTCAGGGTGACATCTGGAGCAGTGAAGCTTCCACACTTGTTTTCGGTAGTTGGCGAAGGTAAGTGTGGGAGGTGTGAGCGGGTAATACCCAGCCCCACTTCATCCCGTTAGGAACGTAAACCTCGAACCTTATTGACCTACACATCACTGGAGGTGGTGTCTGTGAGACAGAAAATCAACTACGTTGAGCAACGCGCTTTCATGTTCGTGCGTCCATTCATCACCATCATCGGTTTGATCTACCTGGTCGGACTCGTGGCGGGCTGGCTGGGGTACCCCGTGGAAGCACTCGACGATGCACGACGGGGCGCAGACAACCTTGTGACGCGTCTGGCGTTGGTGACTGGCTTGGTGTTGGCGCCTATTGGCATCGTTGGTGCAACGCGTACAAAGCAGCGCCGCCGTGCTGAAACACGTCGGCAGGTTCTCGATTGGCCGCAAGCCCCAAGCTACTTTGGGCCAGGTGATGTCGAGAAGGCACGTCAAGACCAGGAGGTAGCAGTTGCCATAGCGATGTCGAACCCAGTCTGGGAGATCTGCATCGCGGCGATCTTGTTGCTTGTCATGTTGTCGAGTTTGTAGGTTGGTGGGGTGCGCCGTAGTTGGCGCACCCCACGGATGATTCTTAGAGTAAGAGCTAAGCTGATGAGCTGTAGAGGCAGCGAAATCATCAAGGATACGATATGAATATACGAGATTTTTCACCAGAAGGACCAAATAAACCTAACGCAGTACGGCTGTGCAAGGGATGTCCGCGTCGCAATGACGCAAGTACAGAGGTTTACAGGAGTATAGACTTCGCCCTTTGGGAGCCTGATGGAGACGGGTCAAGAAGGTGCTATGGCTACGACAAGCAATTTTATGGTGATTCTGGTACTGGCTTTACATATGGAATGCCTGTCAACACCACGCTTGATGATATCGATCAATGTGGAACACCAGTTGTAATCCGCAGCGAAGGGTTTCTTGGATTACGGAAGGTCCGTGAGTGTGGTGCGGTGATTTGTGCATTGGAGCGATACAAGCAAGAGCAGCAAATCGAGGACCCTGAAAATCTGCACGACGAGTGAATGCTTATGTTTGTCATTCACTCTGCAATCTGGGATAATTTCATAGATGTTTGAGTTGGATATACAACGTTCTCGTGGCGATCAAGAGGTTAGTAGTAAGAGTTGGCAAGCAATTAGAGAGTTTGAGGCTGCGGCAGCGCAGTTCTTTTTTGAGCGGTTTGAGGAAGGTGAGTTTCAGGGTATTGGGGGCTTACAGCTTGTTGACAGAAGTGATGTTCCAGAAGGACTCCTGCAGCATTTTGGTCCTGAGGCTAAGAGATTTCTTATTAAAGTGGGGTACTCTGATATTGAGCACAAAACGTTGACTACAGTATTTGATCTGGACGAGCGCCAAGGTATGCAACATCAGGTATATGAAAATCCAGACATTGAGGACGAGCTCTATGATATGGAGGAACGTTGGTTAAACAACTTTGGTACTCTTTGGGTTCCAGAACTACTAGAGCCGGGGTCACATCCAGAATTCTCAGAATTTGCCGAGCTAGCACGCAGGGACTTTTTTGATCCGTCACAACTTACAACAGTTTCGACGGGAAGTGAGACTGGGACAGAGGGACCCTTACCAATTGCCCTCCTCGATAGACTGCAATTCGTACAGTTTGATCAAGTAATCAAACTGTACTCGCGTATCGCATACCCGCATGATCCTACTCGAGACGTGGTTGGCAGTAGCCTTGACCACTATTTTGAAGTCGTAAAATCTGGCAGCAATGTTGGCATTCGTGCAGGCACTCAGCATCTTGGGTGTGCTAAGCATGAAGTCAGTGGAGACGTACGCGAGAACACATTTATTACCTATATGTATCTCAACTATGAAATTGGTATTCGCGGTGTGAAGTTCTACTTCAATGATGATCTTCAGATGGCTAACGACTTTCGGGCTGGAGCACAGGATCTCTTTGTGCGGCAGGGGATTGCAAAAGAAGGTACCGATTAGCGCTCGAAATCGACAGCCGTCTAGCGTATACTAGAGGAGTATTTCTGATTTGTTGAAGAGAGGGATGACACATACATGAAGACTAAAGTGCTGCACAAGATTTTTGGTGACCCGCAGGCCAAGACAGTAAAACGCCTTAAAAAGAAGGTGATTGAGATTAATGAGCTTGAGGCTGTTTACGAGAAGATGAAGCTTCCGGCGTTGAAGAAGCAGACTGAAGAATTCAAAAAGCAGTTGGCAGACAAAAAGACGCTTGATGATATTCTGCCGCATGCCTTTGCGGTAGTTCGTGAGGCGGCCAAACGCACACTGGGTATGCGTCACTTTGATGTGCAGTTGATTGGTGGCATGGCACTCCACGAGGGTAACGTGGCGGAGATGAAGACCGGTGAGGGTAAAACTTTGGTGGCAACGCTCCCAGTGTATCTTCATGCACTTTCAGGTAAGGGCGCACACGTAGTCACGGTAAACGATTATCTGGCGCAACGTGACGCGGGCTGGATGGCGGAGGTGTACGACGCACTTGGGCTTACAACTGGCGTGATTATCGCCGAGCAATCGTTCATTTATGACAAGGAGTTTGTAAACAAAGATCATGCCGATAAGCGTATGCAGCACTTGAAGCCGTGTACTCGCAAAGAGGCTTATGCCGCTGATATTACTTACGGCACAAACAACGAGTTTGGTTTTGACTACCTGCGGGATAACATGGTAAATACGGCTGATAACCTGAGGCAGCGCGATCTCAACTTTGTGATCGTGGATGAGGTAGACTCTATTTTGATCGATGAGGCGAGGACACCACTCATCATTTCAGCGCCATCGACTGATAGTGGCGCGGGTTATAGTTTGTTCGCTGACATTGCTCGCAAGCTCGTGCCAGAGGATTACGAGCTGGATGAGAAGCGCCGCAGTGTGGCGCTCAACGACCAAGGTGTGGAGAAGGTACAGAAGCTGCTGAAGATAGATAACCTCTATGATGCTGAGCATATTCGGTTGATCTACCACATGGATCAGGCGCTCAAAGCAGAGACGCTCTTTCATCGTGATAAAGAGTACGTGGTTGCTAATGATGGCGAGATAGTGATCGTCGATGAGTTTACTGGTCGTCTAATGCATGGACGTCGTTACAACGAGGGACTTCACCAGGCAATAGAGGCTAAAGAGGGGGTTGAGGTCCAGCAGGAGAGTATGACACTGGCAACGATCAGCTTTCAAAATTACTTCCGTTTGTATAACACCCTGTCTGGTATGACCGGTACCGCCATGACGGAGGCTGAGGAGTTTAACCAGATTTACGGCATTGATGTTATTGAGATCCCGAGTAACAAACCGCTAGCACGTGAGGATCGGACCGATAAGATCTTCAAATCTAAAGCTGGTAAGTATGCCGCTTTGATTGAAGAGGTGAAGCGACTGCACAAAAAGGGTCAGCCAGTACTTATCGGAACTGTCTCTATCGAGAACAATGAGGAACTATCTAATTTACTCGAGAAGGCAAAAGTTCCACACCAAGTGTTGAATGCAAAGAATAATGAGTCCGAGGCTTCGATTGTGGCCAAGGCTGGCCAAAAGGGTGCTGTAACACTGGCAACAAACATCGCTGGCCGTGGTACTGACATTGTGCTCGGTGAGGGCGTACGCAAACTTGGCGGATTAGTTGTGCTTGGGTCTGAGCGGCACGAGTCACGTCGTATTGATAACCAACTTCGTGGTCGCTGTGGTCGTCAAGGAGACCCTGGTATGACACAGTTCTACGTGAGCTGCGAGGATGATCTGATGCGCGTATTCGGCGGTGATCGAATTAAGTCATTGATGGAGCGACTTGGCGTACCAGAGGACCAGGCGATTGAAAACCGCACTGTTAGCCGCACACTGGAGAATGCCCAAAAGAAGGTGGAGGGATATAACTTTGATACTCGTAAAAACGTGGTGCAATACGATGATGTGATGAACCGACACCGTAAAGCCGTCTACACTATCCGCCGCCGCGCATTGCTCGCCGAGGATATCAGCAAGCAAATCAAACAGATGGTTGAGCAAGAGGCTGAGGGTTGGGCAATGGCGCATGTGACGGATGCCAAAGAGTTCTACCGAGAGCTTGAGACCGTATTCCCGTTTAGCCAAAAACAGGTGAAGGACCTTAAGACAACAGAGGATCCAAAAGAGCGCGTTAAACGATTTAAAGAGTACGCTTATGAGCTCTACATTGAGCGCGAGGAAGT
>JAGQNU010000065.1 GCA_020427905.1 Candidatus Saccharimonadota bacterium
AGTAGAGGTCATAAGACCCTTAACAAAACTTGAGCTTACTATTTCAAATTCGGCGGCACACGGGATGAGTACGGTTTGTACGGAACGATCTACAGTTTCTCCAAATCTATAATAGACTCTCTCGTCCTCAAGATCCTTGGCAGTTCGAATACCCCTCACAATATGGGTAAAGCCTTCATCAACGGCATGCTCAATAAGTAGTTTTCCGCAGTAGCTACCAATCTTGACGTTACGGATGTCTCCCGTAACAACTTCAAGCATTCGTACTCGTTCCTCAAGTGTAAACAAGTATGACTTATCTGGGTGCAGGCCAATGTCAACATGAAAGTCCTCAAATAGTTCTGCCCCTGCCTTAATTACCTCAAGATGCCCATTAGTTGGTGGGTCAAACGACCCTGCATAAAAAGCTTTGGTTTCTGCCACTGAGACCTCCTCGACTTTGTGTACTTTTTACTATATCATAATACATAATAAAGGAGTGAGCGTGGCAGCACAAAAATTACAGTATCCAGGGGCGCATGGGCTCACTAGCGGTACGGACTCTGATAAATCAACAGTTGTGAGACGCTTCAATCCTCATGGGTTATACATAGTTGGCGCCGTTTGGCGTAGGGTTCGGGTAATGTGTGTTTCTAGTGTAGTGGGTGTGTGGAGTTTGCAATGAGCGTAGAGCGGGTCACGAATTATGTGGATAAACTTGAGCCATATCTCACGCCAGATAGCGGTAACTTTGATGATGTCAGACCCGCACTAATGAGTCTTGTGCTCCCATATGAGGTTGACCCATGGCGTTACTTCCACACCGTCAAACATCTTGAAGAGAAGTTGGAATTCTTGGTCGCGCACGCTGAAGAGTTCGATCATCCACGAGTAGTGTTTGGTGCGAGCCCCGGTCACGACACGTTATATTACCCCTGGCTTTATAACCCACAACTTGGTGTGAAGGGTATCAATGAAGCACAGTCCTCGGAGATGACCCAGAGATTATTTACCCCACATTTTAAGCTCTGGGAGGTGAGTAAAATGGGGCAATTCATCGAAGTGACTGCGCATCACCCAAGTGACCTGGGTAATACAGATCTCGGGTACTTCCTTGATTCAGACATGCGAATAATTGGCGCCCCTCCAGAACGGTTTGAAGAATACGAGGGTCAAACCAGCAGTGAGTTTACGTGGCTTGGTACAGTAGCTCGTAAGCAGTATCTTATGGGCCGTCTTGCATTCTTCGCGTCTGTCAAAGGTAAGTTGATCTACAACACGGATGCAGGTCGTGATTTGTATCAGGCTCAGGCCGATACAAATATTACGGATATGACAGCTCGGCATACTGCCGAACTTGAACGGCTTTAGATTCGAGACTACCTCTGTTATGATTAAGAGATGAAGTTACTCAGCGGATCAGAGCTTGCTGGATTTATTAAAGAGCGACAAGCTAAAGCTGTGCGTGGTTTACGCCAGGCTTATAATGTTGCGCCCAAGTTGGCGATTATAGTCGCAGCTGATAATCCGGTGATTGATCTGTATGTCCGGTTGAAGAAGCAATATGGGGCGGACATCCTGATTGACGTTGACGTACATAAAGTAGACCAGTCAAATATTAGCGAAACTGTCGCAAAATTAAACATAGATGATTCGGTGCACGGTATTATCGTGCAGTTGCCGCTGGCTGACCCATCCAAGAACGATGAGGTTCTCTCGCTCGTTGATCCCTCAAAAGATGTTGATGCACTTGGTTTAGCCCCTGATTTTGATGCTGCGACGCCAACCGCCATCCTCTGGCTACTGGCGGGTTATAACGTTAACCTTCTCGGTAAAAGTGTGGTGTTAGTTGGCCATGGCAAACTTGTCGGTGAGCCTCTCCAGAGGATGCTCGAGAACTCTGGTGTACAAGTTAAGGTATGCGTCGAGGGGGATGATGTTCATAGTTTTCTTAAAACTGCGGAAGTAATCATTACGGCCACTGGTAAACACGGTGTGATTTCATCAGTCGATATACCTCCTGGAGCTGTGGTGGTCGACGCTGGAGTTGCTGTTGAGTCAGGTAAGACGGTTGGTGACTTACACCCAGACGTGTATGAGCGAGACGACATCAGTGTTACACCACAAAAAGGTGGTGTAGGTCCACTTACGATCTGTGCTTTATTTGAGAATGTTATTAGTGCTGCCAAGTGTTCAGCGGGGATTGATACGAAGGCGGTTTAAGTACCAAGTGCTAACTTAACTTTGTCGGCGACTTGCCGAGGTGTCATCTCGGCCTTAACAATAAACGATTCTACGCCAAGCCCATGGACTGTCTTTGGCGCCTCCTCCTCACCCATATTAGTTAGGATTATCACTTTGATGTCTTTGCCCCATGGTTTCTTTCTAAGCTCTGCAAGCATCTGATCGCCAGTCATCTCAGGCATCATTAGATCGAGCAAGATAATATCTGGCTTAAATTGCTCGACAAGCTCAAGGCCCAGTTTGCCGTTCTCGGCTGTTTGGACCTCAAAGCCCTCGGTCTCAAATTTAAGTCTGTACATCTGACTTATAGCGATGTCGTCTTCAACGATTGCAACTTTTACAGCACTCATCTGTATACTAACCCTCTCTTTGTTACTTATATACTATGCTAGGCTAAAACTAGATTGATAGCAAGATCACACGTCTCGTATTTGACAAGTATCTATAGGCTGTGTATCATCCTAAACTAAGAGAGGACATGATGCACCACAACACATTCAGCAGCTCTGTTTATAGTTTTTTAAAGCCCCGTTTTTTACGGGGCTTTTTCGTTACACATAACACAGGAGGATTATCGTGAAGAAACAATTTGCCTTGACACTTGATTTGGGTGAGCGACTCGAAGAGTTCAGGAGAGTGGGCATTGATACACCGGGGCCGCACGACGAGTACATTACCGACATCCAAGCTGAAATTGGCAGAATCGTCAACAGAAGCTTGCCTGAGGACTATGACGTAAGCCCAATACACGTCGGAGATTTAGCAGATGACATTATCGGTAAAGCATCGCAACTCCCAGCTGTTCGGCATGGCGCGACAATTTTGAGTACATGCCCAGAGATTGCGTATCCCACAAGAGGTATGGAGATAGATATCAACAGGTTAATTAGCTTTGATGGCAAAAATCTTGGTCTCGGTCCACGGCCCGGGAGAGAACTTGTTAAAGATCAGATGAGGTTGGTACATGCAAAAACACACAGAAGTGGGGTTGTGCTGGTTGAGGATGGTGTCTTCTCTGGTGCGACAGTTCGTCACGTTATAGATAGGCTTGAGCAGTCAAGAATACCAATTAGGGGTGTGGCAGTTGGACTCGATTGTTCTGAGACGTTTGCAGGTGAGATGGAGGCCAGGGGCTACGACTTTTTTGTGACCAAACAAGGAACGCACTATGTTGACTGGGTACCGGACCATGACTTCATACCCTTTATTCCTGGGTCTGGTCGTGTACTGGGAGTACACCTTAATGATGAGGAGGGCGCAATTCCACTCTACGATCACAGGGAGTCCACCTCCTATACCGTCCCATACATCGAGCCTTTTGGGCCAATTGACGACTGGGCATCAATAGAAAAGACGAAAGCACAACAAGCGTCCGTTGCATTACTTGGTTTGGCGATCGACCTATTCTTAACACTCGAGAGGCGTAATGCGGATATCGATTTACGTATAGGTGATCTACTGAGAACAAAACAAACGCGTCTAAGGACAAGTTTGCCGGCACGGCTCAATAAGCCACATTTTCCACCCCTTGACTCAAAGGTTAGTAAATATTTGAGTGAGATGATGTAGCTAATGATAACCAAGGAGGATTACTATGGCTAAACAAGCAGGACCAATGTCTGGGTTCAGGGATATGCTCGCAGACCAAATGATACCAAGACAGGAGGCACTTGATACGGTACGATCAGTGTACGAGTCATATGGGTTTGTGCCGCTTAAGACGCCGGCCCTCGAACGACTCCAGACGCTTACTGGAAAATATGGCGAGGAGGGCGAGGGGCTTATATATAAGTTTCAGGATAACGGTGGGCGTGATGTCGCAATGAGGTATGACCAAACGGTTCCACTTGCACGAGTAGTAGCACAGCATGCAAGTGATTTACCGTCACCCTACAAGCGATATGCTCTTGGTGAAGTGTGGCGTGGCGAACGACCTGGGGCGGGCCGCTATAGAGAGTTCACACAGTTTGATGCTGACACCGTTGGAACGCTGAGTTACTTAGCAGACGCCGAGATTATTGCGATGATGCAAGACTCCATGTCTGCACTTGGTTTAGCAACTCGTATCAGAGTAAATGATAGGCGTCTTCTTGATGGTCTCGCGACAGCATGCGCTGTAGAAGGAGAGGCTGGTTTCAAGTCCCTCGTTGGCTCAATTGACAAGATTGACAAGATCGGTCGCACGGCAGTGCTAGATGAGATACGTCTAGAGTTTGGCGATGATGCCGCCCAAACGGCTGACAAGTATCTCGATTGTGTAAACGAACCAGGTAGAGAGCTCGAGTCGGTTTTAGGTACACTTAAGTCAGAGGTTGCAAGAGAGGGTGTTGAGAACCTTCAGAGAATACTCGGTGCGCTTGCGCGCGCGGGCTATAGCAAGGAGCAGATTGTCTTTGATCCTACGATTGCGCGCGGGCTTGATTATTACACAAGTACAATTTACGAAACCATGCTTACTGACTTGCCTGAGATAGGGAGCGTGTGTAGCGGGGGTCGTTACGACAATCTCATTGAGCAAATGGGTGGGCCAGCAACTCCCGCCGTAGGGACATCAATCGGAGTTGATCGTCTCATAGAGGGTATGCGTCAGTTGGGACAACTGAAGGAGGTTAAGACCAATACCCATGTTGTTATTGCTGCACTTGACGTAGAGCTTGACGAGGATCGATTTGAGATAGTCCAAAGCTTACGAGCTGCCGGAATCTCGGCTGACCTAGTGTTTGAGAGTGCCAAGTTGGGCAAACAGTTTAAAAAAATCGAGCAACTTGGGGTAAATACAGTGTTATTGTTTGGCGCTCAAGAGCGAGATAAGGGGGTTGTTATCGTCAAGGATTTGACATCAGGTGAGCAAACCGAAGTACCATTAGAGAAGCTAACAACATTTATAAAAGGGGTGAATGATGGAGAGTAAACCATACGTTATTTCTGAGGATCTCGAGACTGCAGGGTCATATGTCGAGCAGGGCCAGTTGGATAATTTCAGAGATACATTAGTGGCAGACCTGGAGTCCATTGGCAAAACAGTCGACTGGGTTAGCTTTTCTGCTATAAAAAATGGAATACAGAAGCTGGTTAAAGGTACTAACTTACCGATTCTTACACTAGACAACAGGTACTTAGATGCAGATGGAGTGGACGCAAGTTTTGGAATGTCACGAGCAGTGTCCCGTGACCTTGAAGACGCAGGGTACGATCCTCGCGTAGGGTACGTTGGTGAGACTGAGCAACTGGACCGTATCAAACAACAACTGTCCGGGCAAGAGGTTGTTGTTGTTGATGACGTATTGTTCTCTGGGGAGAATATATCGTGGACTATAGATAAGTTAGCACAAATCGATGTGAGGGTTGCTGCTATTGTTGGGGGTGTGGTAATAGGTGAGGCGGCTCATCTTCTTGCTGAGCGAGGAGTTGAACTTGAGTATGTACGCTCGTATGAAGATGTTGATGATGAGGTATGTGAGCGAGACTTTGCGTTTGTGTATGGCTCTGGCAGAAAATTGACAGGTGAGCAGGCAACAGCACTCTATTTTGACCCACAATATGGTAAGCCGGCACAATGGGCGTCGATCCCGCAAGAGAGCACAATATCGTTTTTTGAAAAAAACCTCGACCGAAACCGCTCACTACTTAGTGGCTCGGTGCGTCTTGGCGATATCGGAAATTTTCTTGGTTACGACAGTGATCTTACGGTTGAAGAGAATATCACAATTGCCGCTAGTCGGTATCAATAATTACTAAAGGAGTAATAAATGGCTTTTAAAGATCAGGCAGTCATAATTAATGAAGTTGAGCGTTTAGAGCGACCCCATAATGTGCGTGATGGTTTAGTTGATAAAACTACATTACGTGTTCCGCGAGCTGCAGGGATAGTTGCTCTTGGTGAGGCAGCGCATTGGGAGGCGCCAGTCGAGGAGATGCCCTCACGAGTAATACGATACGGATCGGCGATTGTAAGACTACTCGGAGCGGGTGAATACTTTGATTTTGTGAGCGATGTCTCAACTTCACGAGGTGAAGAAGTTAAACAGCACATCCCACTTAACTTCCCGCGTCCAGGTCAAGCCACCGCAACGATGGTAATTGATCATCTCAAGAGTATGTCGGAGGGGCAGGAGGTTGATTTGGTAGTAAATAGTGGAGATGTAGCTATTCTAGACGAACTCCTAGAGGAGTATGAGGGCATTGATCAAACAGATATGTTTACTTTGCTCGCCGGGTTTATTAACCATATCGGTGTAACAGAGCGTGACGGGGCTACATTTGTTAGCTACCCCGATGGTGACCCACGCTTTAAGCGTGATAGATAACATCCTAGTGTTAGCTTGATTGGCTAGAACACTGGTCTAAGGCAATTGCAACTGCTTCTTGGGCAGTTGTTGCCGGGTGTATTTTCACGCGCTCGCGACTATCGAGGTACTCTCCAGCGAGTCGTTCACTCCAGCCACCGCTTCCATCCATGACAACGATCGGTATGTTGGCCTGATATGCTATTGCAATCTCAGTGAGAGTGCCTGAGCCGCCATTAATACAAATGATTGCATCACAGCTCAGTACGAGGCACAGCTCTCTGCCGCCACCACGCTCCATGCCTGAGGCTATGACAATATCAACATTTTTTTCAACAACCTCTTTACCTTTACCATATGTAACACCGACAGTGAGGCCGCCATGTTTTTTTGC
>JAGQNU010000066.1 GCA_020427905.1 Candidatus Saccharimonadota bacterium
GTGTACGCATTTCTTCTCGACCCGTATATGGAGAAGCTGGATGCCAAGCTGACTCGTGAGCTCAAAAAAGGTAGCAAGCTGCTCAGCTACACCTTTACGATTCCAGGTAAGAATCCAGCCACGTCAAAAAACGCATGCTACCTGTACAAATATTGACAAATTATGATAAAAGTGTATTATAATTAGTATGTCAATAACAAACAATGCTATCGAGTCAGCACAACGACACATCAGTCAGGATCCTGAACTTCGCGATAATATTACGCTCGATGACCGAACTGGGCGAGCACAACAGGTTATATTAGATGGTCAGCTTGCGTCTCGAGTTGTTAAAACTACGATTGAGGGTGAGGTGCCGGACTATGTCGATAGAGAGTCACGCCAGTTTGAACTGAGCGATTACCAGGATGGGGATGGTGGTGTTCGGGTACTTGCCGACCATGTTAAAGGTTCTAGAGTGGTAAAGATCTCACCCCGGTCGGGAGACAAGGCAGCATAAGCACGTTGCCTTTGAGGTAGTTTCTCGATACAATACGTGTAATATGCGCACCATGAATCAACGGGGTATTATGAATCCATTGCTGATTCCGCTCATCTTAGCGGGATTATTATGTATCGGCATGAGTGTCGCGACATATTTGTACTACACAAAGTTTGTTGATCAACGTGACAATGTCGATGCAAAGATTGAGCGTGCGGTTGATCTTGCAACGACTGATCAGAAAACAAAGCTAGAAACCGAGTTTAGAGAGAAAGAGAAGCTACCAAACAAGACATACACGACACCGTCAATTTATGGCAGTGTAAAGTTAACATTCCCCAAAACATGGAGTAGCTTTGTCAACGATAGCGGCAGCACTCTGGATTACTACGCACATCCAGACGTGGTGCCATCCAAGGGCGTAAATTACGCATTACGAATGAGTGTATCAGAGAAGCAGTTTGCCACAGAGGCAAAACGATACGAGCAACTGGTAAAACGTGGCGACTTGACCGCTCAATCGATAACTGTTGCAGGTACGACAGGTACCCGTTTTGACGGTCTACTAAAAAAGGACCAAGAGGGCATACTCGTAATGTTCCCCTTAAGAGATACAACACTTAAGGTATGGACTGAAAATAAAGACTACAAAGGTGACTTTGAGAGCATCCTAAAACTCCTCACGTTTGTGCCGTAGTTTCTACAACTTTTTAACGCTCATGCTCGCGTTAATCGTTCGTACGCCTGTATACTTGATGTTAGAACCTGGAGGGAACAGTGGACGCCGATAACGGCTTATCTAACAGTAGTCAACAGATGCTTGCTGGCATTGCCCACGAGCTTAAAACGCCACTCACATTGATCAGTGGCTTGTCATCTGAGTTGCAATCACAGCGATTGAATCCAGAGCAGTTTCTGCAGTATGTGCAGCGTATTCAGTTCTCATCTGATCGTTTGCTGGGCCTTGTGGATACGATTCTCCGAGGTTATGAGCTTGAGCAGGATATGTTGGATTTACGGCTTGAGCCAATCAACCCTCTCGTTGTCATGGAGGAGGTGGCACAGGAGCTTCTCCCGCATGCACGCAAGCAGGCACAACTCGTGGCGATTACCTCAAAACATAAACAGACGCTACTTGCTGATAAGGGGTGTTTGCATGCAGTTTTGTTTAATCTGCTTGATAATGCAATCAAGTACTCGCAACCCGAGACCACTATTGAGCTTGAGGCGCGACTCAGGAGAGGCCAGGCGCAGCTTGTAGTGAAGGACTATGGCCACGGCATCAAGCGCACAGACCTGAAAAAGCTATTTTCACAGTTTGGCCGAGTGCAACGCCCGGTCCCGCAGTGGGCATCAACAACCGGCCTTGGCCTATATGTTGCTAAGCAGCTGACAGAGGCAATGAGCGGCAGCCTTGAGTTAACGCGACGACGCGATGGAACCAGTTTCTTGATTAATCTGCCGCTATCGACACAACTAAATCTGTTTGAGGTCTAATGTGAACATTCTGCTCGTTGAGGATGATAGGTGGCTTGGTGACATGTATGCCAGCGCCCTACATGCCATGGAGGCAATCACGGTGCATCGAGCTAATGATGCTGCTGGTGCACTCGACGTGTTGGATTCGTCAGACGTTGATCTGATTGTGCTCGACATCTTTTTGGGGGAGCATAGTGGTGTGGAACTTCTGCACGAGATGATGTCGTACGAAGACTGCAACACGATACCGGTCGTGATACTAAGCGCCGTACACGAACATGATTTTGGAATGTCTGACGAGCGCTGGCAGCACTATAACGTCATCAAGTACCTCTATAAGCCACAGACAACACCCGCAAAACTTGTAGCAACCCTTCAGAAGTTGCGCACTAAGGTAAAGCGATGAGAGCCATGTTTGCAACAAGGTTCATCCCTGCAAAAAGCACTGCAAATCTTCTTGATTTTATAAGAAATCTCCTTGTTTTTTGCAGGGATGAACCTTGTTTTGGGGCTCAAAAGTGAAGCAACAGACGAGTCCAGCGATAATCTTGCGCCGAACCGATTACGGTGAGGCTGATAGGATAGTTACGTTTCTGACGCCAGTTGGCAAGGTGCGTGCGATGGTGAAGGGCGTGCGTCGCTCTAAGAGTAAGCTCGCGGGCGGCATTGAGCTGTTCTCCGAGAGCACGATTACGTTTTTGCAAACACGCGGCGACCTCTCGCGGGTTATTAGTTCGCGACTGATTACCCATTGGGATGGCATAGTGGGTGATCTGCAACGAATGCTTTTTGGCTATGAGGTGATGAAGTTGATGGATCAGAAGATAGAGGATGACGCCGAGCGAGACTACTATGACTTGCTCAAAGAGACATTGAGTGCCCTGGCTGATGGTGAGATTCCGCTTGATGCGATAAAGTGTTGGTTTTACGTGCATCTCTATAAGTTAGAGGGAGTTCAGCTTAATACCGATACAGATACAGCAGGTAAAAAACTAGATGCTGACAAGCTCTATGAGTTTGACAGTGAATCGATGTGTTTTGTGTCATCGAGTCGCGGCACTTACCGTGCAGAGCACATAAAACTGCTGCGATTAATGAGCTCTCAGCCTGCAAAAGTACTTAAGCAGGTGAAGGGTGTAGCCGAACACACAAAAACCTTACAAAACTTGTTCGGGACAGGAATTAATTAGTCCTCATTGTTTTTACATCAAGTCTCTTGCAAATGTAGCGGCAAAAGTGCATATTTGATTATGTAATGAGCATAGATAGTTTGCGATATGCGAAGCTGATTGATATTGATCCGGAGCTAGTCGGAGGTGTGCCGGAGACCTCAAAAGAGGTAGTCGCGTCACTGTTGCAGCCTCAGGCGCGTGGTCAGCGGAAACTAACAGTTGCTGAGACGATACTGCAAAAAGCTGGAATATCTGCCGAAGATTGGACAGAGCATTGCATCTATCACGATGCAGAAGGGCTGCCCGTGGTGCGGCTGCAAACACTTGTGAGGTGCGCTGGCGTGGTTTGCTATCTATCCAATGAGGTTGATTTTAATCGATGGTCACGACCGATTCGTGAGCGGCTCACAATAGGTCGCTACGATCCTGGGGGCGGCAGCGAGTAACATCTGTTATAATACGGGGCATGAGTAGGTTGCTACTGCCAGTTGTAGATATGCGAGCACGAGTGCGTGTGTCTGCTGGTCGTGGTCAAGGTGGTGGCGCCAAGTAGGCGCTGTTATTTTTCAACACCATTTTTTCAGATTTTAGTAACCTAATAACCAAAGGATTCAAATATGTCAGAACCAAAACTAGAGGACATCGTTAGCTTATGTAAACGCCGTGGATTTATCTACCAGGGCAGTGAGGTCTATGGTGGATTGTCCGGAACCTGGGACTACGGTCCGCTCGGTGTTGCGTTGAAGCGCAACATCTTGAACTTATGGTGGAAGACGTTCGTTGAAGATCGAGATGATATGTATGGTGTTGACGCTGCCATTTTGATGAACCAAAAAGTCTGGCAAGCAAGTGGTCATACGGACACCTTCACCGATCCACTTGTCGAGTGCTCACAGTGTCATGGACGGTTCCGCGAGGATAAGATCGACACCAGCAAGTGTCCAACTTGCGGCACTAAAGATTCATTTGGTCCAGCCAAGCAATTCAATATGATGTTTGAGACTACAGTCGGCCCAGTAGCAGATGAGACATCAATTAGTTATTTGCGGCCAGAGACGGCGCAGGGTATCTTCACCAACTTTAAGAACATCGTTGATAGCTTTAGCCCAGATTTGCCGTTTGGTATTGCACAGCAAGGTAAGGCCTTCAGAAACGAGATCAGTCCGCGTGATTTTGTGTTCCGCTCTCGTGAGTTTGAACAGATGGAGGTCGAGTACTTTGTCGACCCAGATAACTGGGAGGCAGAGTTTGAGAAGTGGGTGAGTGATATCGAGGCATTCCTCGAGACACTTGGTCTACCAAAAGACAAGATCCATAATCTCGAGGTTCCCGAGGATGACCGTGCACACTACTCAAAGCGTACGATTGATGTTGAGTTTGACTTCCCGCATGGACGCGACGAGTTGTTGGGCCTGGCGTACCGTACCGACTTTGACCTTATGAATATCCAGAACAACAGTGGCAAAAAGATGGAGTATCGGATGAAGGATGGCTCCAAGACGTTTGTACCCCATGTAATCGAGCCAAGCTTTGGCGTTGAGCGTGCAATTATGGCGGTGCTAACCTCTGCCTACACAGAGGATGAGGTGAATGGCGAGTCGCGCATGTATCTCAAGCTCCCCGAGCATCTCGCGCCTGTTAGAATGGCTGTCTCTCCGCTCGTGAAGAACAAACCAGAACTTGTTGCTAAAGCCAGAGAGGTCTATGAGGCCCTTAAAAAGAAGCATGGCAACGTCATGTGGGATGACAACGGTAATATCGGTAAACGCTATCGCCGTCAAGATGAGATTGGTACTCCTGAGTGTGTAGTTATTGACTTCCAAACACTCGAGGACGACACTGTTACCATCCGCAACCGGGACACCACAGAGCAAACCCGTGTTGCTGTGTCTGATCTCGTCTAGCTTTTTTGATACACTGAGACTGTGGAGAGAGAAGCAAAACTTGTAGTACTCAGAGGACCCTCTGGGGCCGGTAAGAGTTCGACGGCTCGTCGTTTGATTGAGCTTGCCGAGCGTCCACTTGCACTCGTAGAGCAGGATTACTACAGAGGAATTCTATACCCCAAGGATGAATCACATGCTAAGCGTGCAGCACTCATTGCTGCGATGACAACACGAGCACTCACTGAAGGGTACGACGTTATTCTTGAGGGGCTACTCACCATGCGCTCATATGGCGATTGTTTTGAGGAGATTGTTTCTGCACACCCAAATAACAACAACTTCTTTTACTTTGATGTAAGCTTTGATGAGACAGTGGAGCGCACCAAATTTAAGGGCGAGGTGGCGTGGACGCCAGACGATATGAGAGAGTGGTACCCAACCTGTACACCAACAGAATACGAGGGCGAGATAATTGTTCCCGAACACCTTACGTTGGAGGCTGCGGTTCAGCAGATTAAACAGGTAAGTGGTATATGATTATAGTGCTTTTGCGTAACTCCATATTCGGTAGTATCCTTCATATAAGGAGAGAGGTATGAAGAGACGATATAGATTATTAATTGGTGTAGCAACTGCAACAGGTGTGGGCTTTGGATCTAGT
>JAGQNU010000067.1 GCA_020427905.1 Candidatus Saccharimonadota bacterium
AGAACACTGATTGGTCTACGAAGCCGCCACTGAGCCTGAATGCGAAAGGTCCATCCTGAAAATATTGAAATTGTTTCATTATTGTTACATAATAGAGTGCATGGAAAGACTTTACTACACAGTACAAACAGCCGAGGAAGCTCTTGACGATGAGTTGCTCGATGCGTATCGCGGTGAGCGAGGTGAATATCTTGCTTCTGATGAATGTGAAAACGGTAAACTTTACTGGGGCGGTGGTAGAAGTATCGGTGAACTTGCCATCTGTCGAGGCAAAGACGAATATGGTCGGATGCAGTTTGAGGGGCTAAGAAATAAATTCGGTGTAGATTACTTGTTCATCGAGTACCATTATGATGACGATCCAAGCTTTGGGACATATACACCTTCAGTCAAGCTTGAAACTGCACCAGATTTTGAGACTGAGGAGCAAGCTATGTATTGGATCCTAGAACAACAGATAACACTCATCAAAGATCGTTTACAGTGGCTTAAATATTTGCCTGATCGTCTAAAGTCCGCTCGTAGCTACAATTGGTTAATCGATAGAGATCAAGAACTGCTAGATGATGCTCTCAGGATGAAGGAGGAGGGCTTTAGTGATACGCCAGCCCCTACATTTCGACAAATTATCGAGGCGAAGCAGAGAGAGCTAGTAGATACGGGTGAAGGTGATCAGCTAGTCGAAGCTGCGGGTGAGTGACTCGAGCTTTTGCTTATTGAACTCGTATAGGCGAGCGGGGCGGTGTGCGCCCTCGCGGAACATCTCGCTAGTCTCGTGAATAAGTTCTAAACTTAAAAACTTCTTACGGAAGTTACGCTTATCAAGATCTCGGCCAAATACTGCCTCGTAGGCAGTTTGTAATTGTGTAAGGGTGAACCGCTTAGGCAGCAAGCCGTACACAGCATTTGTGTAGGTTAGCTTTGCACTTAGTCGTTGGTGGGCATACGAAATGATATTTGCATGATCGTAGGCGAGTGATGGAAGGTTATCGACTGAGAAGAACGCTGCCTCCTCAGAACTATCTACAGGAGTGATATTGAGCCCGCAGCCCATATATGTAACAGAGACAGCGTGGCCACGCGGATCACGGGCAACTGAATCAAAAGTGTATAGTTGCTCAATATACTTGAGATCCTCGTGTATGTTTACTCCAGCCTTACTTTTCACTTTTATGGCGAGCGCTTCGAGTGTTGTTTCGCCCTGCGCGCTGTATCCTCCGGGGAGCGCCCAACTGTCTTTAAATGGCTCCTCACTACGCTTTGTGAGGAGTACCTCAAGACCACTATCTGATAACTGAAAAACAACAGCATCAACAGTTACGGTAGGTGGTTGATATGGTTTCGTGTACTTCATACTCTTAGTATAACAGTTACACCAACGTTCCAGGCTCTGTGGGTAGTCTTCTGCCGATTTCACCAACAGATACCTTGCCACCTTCAACCTCAAACGTTGTCAGCGAGAGGTGGTCGCATGGGGTATTAAAAATCTCGTAGTTTGACATGCCGAGCAGCAGCCCTGCTGCACAGCGAATAGCTGTACTGTGGCTAAAAACAAGACCAACTTGGTCGGGGTGCTCCAATGCTATTCGTCTAAACGCTTCAAGCATTCGTTCGCCAACCTCACGCATAGACTCTCCACCAGGAAACTTAAAATCTAATCCGAGCCTAGAGATCTCATCTAAATTTGTGGGTGAGTACGCTAAGTCTCGACTCTTACCCTCATATATTCCTTGTGACATCTCGACAAGCTGCTCATTGGTCTCGAGTTGGAGAGGCAGATTAGCGGATAAAAGTGCGATCGTGCCGGTCTGCTGGGCTCGGTCAGCATGTGACGCGATAGCAAAGTCAACTCCGATCTTGTTTTCAGTAATCCACAGACCTCTATCGTGGGCTTGCCGCCTGCCACGCTTGGTAAGTTGGTCATGGAGATGTCTGCCACCAACAACGTTGAGGTTGAGTCCACCGACAGTTTCGCCGTGTCTGATTACGTGTAGTCGGGTCATGGTGACTCCTTTAGCAACATTGCGAGGTCGGCATCTGACGGAAATCTGAGATCTCCGCGTGGACTGAGAGCGACACGACCGACCTTTACACCGTCTGGCATACAGTTTCGTTTAAATTGTTGCGTCATAAAGCGGTGACAGAACACATCGAGCCACTTGGCAATCTCTTTTGCCTCGTAAGTGCCCTTAAAGGCTACCTCAGCAAGCGCACGCATGTCGTCTCGTCCGGCTCCCCAGCGGAGTAAGTGATAAACAAAGAAGTCATGGAGCTCATATGGTCCAACAATCTCCTCGGTTTCCTGGGAGAGTGTGCCATCGCCGGTGAGTTCGGGTGAGACTGGTGTATCAAGAATATCCTCAAGCGTCTTCTTTGCGTTAGCAAACTCATCGCTCAAGCTTGCGGTTTCAACAATATAGCGAACGAGTGTTTTTGGTATGCCGGCATTTACGGCGTAGTTACTCATGTGGTCGCCGTTGTAGGTGCACCACCCGAGTGCTAGCTCACTTAAGTCGCCAGTGCCAAGCACGAGTCCACCAACCTGGTTCGATCGGTTGAACAGTAGCTCGGTGCGGGTGCGAGCCTGAGTATTCTCAAAGGTTATATCTTGTGTTTTAACATCATGGCCAAGTGCCTTTAGTTGCTCATCGACCAACTTCTGGATAGGTATCATCTCGTGAGTTGTGCCTATGGCTTTTGCAAGCAGCGTAGCGTTATCTTGTGTGCGAGCACTACTCGCTGTAGCTGGCATTGTCAGTGTGTGAATTGTTGAACGTGGAATCTTGAGAAGATCACAGGCGCGTGCAGCCACCAGGAGCGCCAGGGTAGAGTCGAGTCCGCCAGAGAGTCCGAGTACAATTTTTGGATAGGATTTTGAGTTACCTGCAATCTGTTGCATGCGCTTTTTGAGGCCATGCGCTTGAAGGTTTAAAATGTGCTTAGTCACAGCCTGTCGCTCAACATTATCGCTTGGTACAAATGGCCGTGGGTCTACGGTGCGCAGTGTTTTAGTGATAGGATTAACGTCTACTAGACAGGCCTGCCTTATATACTCATCAACATTCTGTGGCTCCCAGCTTTGGTTCTTCTTTCTCTCACGGCGAATGTGCGCAATGTCGATATCGGTTACGAGCATGCGCTTGTCCTCAGCGAGTGGTTCACGTTCAGCAACAATCCAGTCAAACTCGGATATAATAGCATGACCACTCATAATCACATCTGAGGTTGACTCTGATGGGTCAGAGCTGGCGTATAGATAAGCTGCGAGCAGACGGTCAGCAGTTGAGGTTACGAGCGCTCGGCGAATGTCCCCCTTGCCAACAATCTCGGTGCTTGATGATAGGTTGCAGATAATTTCAGCTCCGGCCTGGGTAAGTTTTCTGCTTGGCGGATCAGCCACCCAAACATCCTCGCAGATCTCAACGCCGAAGGTGATATCTCCAGCAACAAAGAGTTGATTTGTTCCAAATGGCACATCCTTGCCATCAATAACAACCTTTTGATCAACAACACCTTTACCGCTTGTGAACCAACGCTTCTCGTAAAACTCTGCATAATTGGCCAAGTGCTGCTTCGGGACAATGCCAACAATAGCTCCCGCAGCGAGCACGACACCGCAGTTGTATAACTTTCCTTGCCACTCAAGTGGTGCACCAACTACTAGCACGGTGTGGGAGCCTTTAGTGGTCTTGGCGAGCGTAGTTAACCCGTGTGCTACTTCGCTGGCGAGTGTTGTAAACCCAAATCCATCTGCCAAACTATAAC
>JAGQNU010000068.1 GCA_020427905.1 Candidatus Saccharimonadota bacterium
GTGTTGAGGTGCATCTGAACGTTCGTGTTGAATCATGCACTAAAGATAATGTCTGCCTCAGCGCAGGTAATCTCGGGGCTGATCTCATTGTTTGGACTGCCGGCAGCAAGCCCTCTGAGTTCTTTGCAAAAAACTCTGGTGTATTTACGCTAAACAAATCTGGCCGTGTCATCGTTAACGAACACCTGCAAGTAAAGAATTCTCGCAATATGTATGTGATTGGCGATAATGCCGACACAAAGTACTCAGGTATGGCCCAAACCGCACTGTACAATGCGCTCTACGTGGCTCGCAACATTCTCGCCGAGAAGCATGGCAAAAAGATCCCACCATACCGTAATCGTCGCCCAATCTACGTTATTACCGTTGGACCAAAGTGGGCAATCGCCCAGATCGGTAAACGAGTACTGTCTGGCCGCTCAGGTTGGAGCGTCAGACGCAAAGCGGATCTCGCCATCTTCAAGAACTTTCAGCCTTACAAAGAGGCGCTCAAGACTTGGCGCAAAGCCGAAAAGATGTCTAAGTTCTAGCGGCGGCTACCAGCCACCGCCTCCTCCACCGCCTCCTCCGCCGCCGGAGAATCCACCACCGCCAGAGAATCCAGATGATCCGGAGCTCGACGGTGGTGTGAAGCTATTGACTGCTGCAGTATTAAAGCCAGCAACCGCATTACTGATCACAACTGCGTTGAAGGCGCTCCGGCCAACATACCAATCTGGCGTTGCCTCACCCTGGTATAACTGTGCAAATTGCTTTGACCACTGCTTCTCGATGCCAAACAACATCGCGTACGGTAACAGCTGCTCGTAGAGTTTGACGAGCTTTTTAGTATCCTTCACATCAATCTTCTCAGCCGTATCTGGTCCTTGCAGGAACTTGATTCGGTCGGCCTCAGCAAGCCCCATGTAGTCTTTGAGCCCAAGTAGATACTCCTTTGCATCAACTCCCTTTTGTGTACGAGCTGGCATAATGCGTTGAAACAACAGGATGATAACGATTGATACTGCAAGACCAATCGACAAGCTTATTAGCCAGGGTTGAAGCACCGTAAAACCTACTATGCAGATGACCGCGATGAGACCACTTACCCATGCATACTTCTTCCGTGCCGTCTCAGGATTAGACACAAAGTATCCTTGCCCCGCAACCGTGCTACCCATCGTCTTTGTCAGCGAAGCGACTTTTGTATACAGCTTGCGACTCTTCTCATTGACGTTGACGCGCTCACCGACACCAGACTTTGAGATGTTACCAAAGAACAAACGTGCAACCTCCTGCATCTCACCCGCCAATCTGTCGCATGGCTTAACAAGCTCGAGCTCGTACTCTGTCTTGTCTTTGAGGACCTTCTTTTTTGTCACTTCATACATCTTTATATAGCCATTGACGCACAGATCAATAAGGCTCGCTGAGACCGCCTTTGTTTGCAGGCGTTCATTGAGTATCACGTCCGCCATCAACGGATTCATGCCCTTTTGAGGTTTGTATTGGGGCACAATCACGCCTCGACCCTTAGGGTCCCGACCAGACTTGCTCCAGCGTCGGTACATGATACTGAACGTGATGATAATTGGCAGTAAAAACGCGCCCACAAAATATGTAATGATCAGCGCAAGCAACTTCGGATCAATTTTATATGGTTGAAACGTGCCCCCTGCAAACCCCATCACAAAACTAAGGTTTTCTCGAGCAGAAAACGACCGTGTACTGGTCACAGTTATGACTTGGCCATACGCATCAGACGAGCGCTCTACT
>JAGQNU010000069.1 GCA_020427905.1 Candidatus Saccharimonadota bacterium
GATTCTTTGATAGGCGGGGAGGTACTTGGTGTCACTTCTCACCAATGTGAAGAGAGAATCGAGGTGCAGCGATTTAACCGTCTTAATCCAAAGCGGCATCTCGTGGACATATAATTCTTGAATCCAAGCTGGATTGTTATCAAGCCCGCTCTCCCAAGGGTGCACAAGAATCACCAGACCCTCCTCATGAGGATCACGCTCACGATATAACCACTCGTGGTAGAGGAGCAGACCTGGGAAGATCTTGCGGTACCACGCAAGCCGCTCTGACTTCTTTAACTTCTCGCCAATGCGAACTACGGCTTCAGCAACCATCGGCGGTTGGGTAATGCCACTAGTGGCAGTATGCTTTGGCGATTCTTTGGCAACACTGGACTTCCACAAGTAGCGAGCTGAGCTGTCATCTTGGCTCATGATGGTGTTGGGGAGCATGCCATTCTTCCACTGGCCACGAAAGAGGTTTTTGATCTCCTTCTGTGCGCGCTTCACATCGTAGTGTCGTTGGCCGATCGCAATAAAACAACTATCCCACAACCACTGGTGCGGGTAGAGGTGCGCCGCCGGTCGTGTCCATCCACCAAGATCATTTTGCTTCAGTACGGCTTTACACGCCTCAACTAGTTCAGATTGCCCATCCATCATTGATCACTAGTATATAGCAAATTCTATTTAGCGGTAGTTTGTGAACTCGAGTGGGAAGTCAAAGTCGGCTTGCTTAAGAAGTTGGATTACTGCTTGGAGCTCGTCGCGCTTAGCTGAGCTGACGCGCACTTCCTCGCCCTGAACCTGTGTTTTCACCTTTGGGTATGAGTCGCGGATCAGTTTAGTGATCTTCTTAGCATTGTCTTGATTTAACCCTTTCTTGAATGGGAGCGTCCATGACATCTGCATGTTGCTGGTCTGGGGCTCGGCGGACGCATCAATAACCTTCTGATCGACACCACTACCAGCGAGGCGCTTTCGTAATATCTCAATCACGCTATCAAGGTGAAACTGGTTGTCACCTGTCAGTTTGACGCCAGTTTTGCTATCAACAAACTCAACACCTGCAGAAGTACCCTTAAAGTCGTAGCGCTGTGCGATATCACGCTGTGTTTGCTCGACCGCGTTGGTTACTTTTGCGATGTCGTAATCTGAAACGATATCAAATGAGCTATCTTTTGCCATATCATCAGTATAGAGGCTCTGGACCGTAGGATTCAAGCTAGAGTACGTTGAGTGATTTCAAATCGCTCATCAACGAGTCGAAACTTCTAAACAGTACCGGCGTATAACCACATTCATCGGCGGATTCAAGCGCACGTCTTGAGTCATCGATAAAGACAAGTTGTTTCGGATCGATTCCGAGCTGTTTGCAAAAAAGCTTATAGAGATCTGGATCTGGCTTCATTAAGCCTACCTCTGCTGAAACTATAAAGGCATCAAAGTGTGCATCAACCCCGGCCTCACGCATCATGTTGGCAGCATCAACGGAGTTATTGCTGAGTAGCCCAGTCTTATATCCATCGGATCGTAGCTTATCAACCAGGTCAAGGATGGGCTGGTTGAGAGACTTTGTCTGACGATATTCTATGACAAACTTCATGACGTCATCTAGTCTATCGAGAAAGCCGAGATCACGCAGCACTCGTGTCCAGAGCTCTGTCTCTGAGATAGGTTTACCCGCGTTAAACGCACGGTTGTGGCGGAAGTAGATGTCTTTATAGGTAGGCTCGTCAATGGAGAGGAACTCACAAATCTTCTCGGTAAATACAAACCCCGGCTCGCCGTTAATAACACCCCCCCAATCAAAACCAACAGCTGCGTACTTCATTGCAATGAGTATAGCACTTGCATAACTTTTAAGTGTCTGCTTAAATTAAGTGAACACTTAAAAGTTAAAAGGAAGGTAAATATGAAGATACTTATAGTAATCGCAAGTGTACGTAACGGCCGCAGTGGGGCTAAAGTCGCCGACTGGTTTAACGATCAGGTTACCAAGGATGGAAGGTTTGAATCGGAGGTTGTTGATCTCATAGATGTGAATCTGCCATACGAGCTTGGCCAGACGTTGCCGTCACAGATTCAAAATAGTGAATATGAGTTTGAGGAGACTCGTGCGTGGGCAAAGCAAGTCAGCGATGCTGATGCTGTGGTGTTTGTGAGTCCGGAGTATAACCACGGGTACTCGGCAAGTCTGAAGAATGCAATCGACCACTTGTTTGCAGAGTGGAACAACAAACCGGTTGGTTTTGTAAATTACGGATCAACCGGTGCACCATATAGCTTTGTAGCAATCTCGATGGTTGCGCAGTGGGTAAAAATGGCAGTAGTACAACCAAGAGTAGCAATACCCGAGATTTGGGCTGCTTTTGCTGATGACGGCACGCTTGCTCACGCCGACTATCATGAGTTTGAGGCGCAGCGTATGCTCGGTGCCCTCGCTGAAAAGGTACAGTCAGACTAGTACGCAGATACTCGCATGAATTCAAGAGTGTGATACTGTTTTAGTAATGCTCAAAAAAACACAAACTGCCAACCCGGCGCGTGGACAGTTTTACCAACAGTATCAATCAAAGCGCTCATCCAAGAAGACTCTGTACTTCATTGGCCCATATACCGGACGCAAGTTCTACTTTTTGCCGTTCTTCTGGGTGGTGCAGTGGCTCGGGTACCGCATTGTCTACTTGCAACCCGTGAATGCAGTATTGGACTCCAGCCAGCCGCAGTGGCTCGAGCAAGCGATTGTGCAGGCTCAGGACGTAATTTACGCTGATCGTAAAGAAGTCCAGCGTGACGAGGATTATCTACTCGGGGTGAGCCTCGGTAGTTACATAGGTCTCAATGTGATTCTGACCGAGCGCTTTAAAAAGTTTGTAGTGATTGCAGGTGGGGCACCGCTGGCGGACATCTTCAGAACGCATTACTTGTTTTATTCGCAACGCAGGAAGCTCCGAAAGAACGGTGGCTTTGAGCATATTGATGCGCACTGGAAGAAGTTTGACGAGGCATTTAAGAAGCATCAACTAAATGGGCTGCGGGTCCTGGGCTTCAATTCGCGAGCAGACCACATGATTACGCAGCAGCGGCTACAGGCATTTATGGATGAACTTATTAAAGCTGGTGCAAAAATTGAGAGCAGACTCACACATTTTTACCCACATGAAGTACAAGCATTCAGCACGAATTGGCGGATGTTTGCGGTGGATAAATTCTTCAAAAAAACAGATATGTGACAGCGGCGGTTGAATCGGGTAAACTATAACTAATATGAATGATATCAACAGCGTGCGTGAGCAGCTGCTTAGTCAGTTGGAATCACTCGAGGATAAAAAACAGATTTTGCGAGCCAACGAGCTCCGCAATTTATATGGCGCGATCAAAGATCAACCTGAGTCCGAACGTGCTGCATATGGTCAGGCGGTAAATGCGCTGAAGCAAGAGCTTGAAGAAAAAGTTGCAGAGGCTGATGCAGGTATCGATGATCAGGTGCCGATTGATGTAACCGCACCAATGGATGCAAATGCTGAGATTCCAAGCCTACTGCCGACTGAAGATGGCAGCATTCACCCCATCTCACGCGAGATTCAGATTATCAGTGATCTGTTCTATCGCATGGGCTTTGAGGTTTCACCATCACGAGAGCTCGATGACGAGTATCATATGTTCACCAGCCTCAATTTCCCGGAGGGGCACCCCGCACGTGATGATTACGACACCTTCATGACAGAAGAAGGATTAGTTGCCCCAGCGCACACCAGCACTATGCAAAATCGTATCATCAAGGCTCGACTGGATCGGGTCAAATCGGGTGACCCGATTGCGGTATTGGCCATTGACCGTGTATTCAGAAACGAGGATTTGGACGCTCGGCATGAGCATACCTTCCATCAGGCAGAAGGAGTCTATGTCGGTGAGGGAATTACGGTTGGAGACCTTGTCGGCACACTCAAGACATTTTTGACCGGTTACTTTGGTAAAGAGGTAGATGCTAAGATCACGCCATTTTACTTCCCGTTTACTGAACCAAGTTTTGAGTTCTCGCTCTCGTGTCCATTTTGTGAGGAAGACGAGTATTGCAAAGTATGTAGCTCTGAGCGGTGGATTGAGCTGCTCGGCTGTGGCATGATTCACCCCAATGTACTCAAAGAGGCCGGCGTAGATCCCGAGAGGTACACGGGCTTTGCGTGGGGCTGCGGTGTAGAGCGACTGATCATGATGAAGTACGACATCGAGGACATCCGCCACTTCAACTCCGGCAAACTAACATTCTTAAGGCAGTTCAAATGAACCTAGATAGCGTAAAGCAATTTCTCGAAGACTTTGAAGAGTGTGTTATCGCTACGGTAAACGAGAGAGCAAAGCCGGAGGCAGCAACTGTTGGTCTGTCCTGTGATGACAATTTCACGTTCTTGATTGGCACAAATAAAGACACTCGGAAAGCAGCAAATATTAGTCAAAACAATAGCGTGGCGTTAGTAGTTGGCTTCAGTGGCCCAAAGACGGTTCAAATTGAGGGTGTCGCCGAGAAAGTTACTCGGGATACACATCAAGAGAGAATCGAACTTCACTTGGACACTGTCTCAGGAGCGAGGAGTTTTGATGGAGAGCCAGGACAGACATACTACATGATCAAACCAACCTGGCTCCGGTTCACTGACTATACGCAAGAAGATCCAATCTTTGAGACGGAGGACTTCTCATGAGTAAAAATGCACTGGTTGATGTAAATCCAAGCTTGGAGTTGATTACAAGTCAGCTTGACGGTTTTAATGATATACCAAAAAAGTTAATTGACAGATGCAAGGCAATCCTGATGCTGGTGCAACGTGAAGTTCAGTCAGTAAATACTCCTTTGGTGCGTGCTTCTTCTGAATGGAAAGCAGGATATGTTAGTAGATGTCTTGTTGATGCCGAAGAACTACTGAGTGAAATGAGTGAGTTTATATCATCTAATAGACTGTCTTCAGAAGATGCAGAACTTGTTAGGCGTTTGCAGGACGTGTTAGATGATGTTAAGAGGGTTTTAGTTTCGGGAGCAGCACGATGAAGGTGAGTTTGAACTGGGTTAAGGAGTTTACGAGTGTCGATCTCTCTACTGATGAGTTGATTAAGCTGGCAACTGAGCGGCTGGGTGGTATTGAGAGCCACGACGATATCGGTGCACACTACGCGGGCATAGTGGTTGCAAAGGTCATTTCGTGCGTGAAGCATCCAAATGCCGACAAGCTCAGTCTCTGCAAGGTTGACGATGGTGGAGCCGTCAAAGATGTTGCTCGTGATGAAAGCGGATACGTGCAAGTTGTCTGTGGCGCACCGAATGTAAAAGAGGGATTACTTGTTGCCTGGATTCCGCCAAAGGCGATCGTGCCAGCGAGCTACGGTGAAAAAGAGTTGTTTGTGCTTGAGGCGCGAGATCTTCGTGGTGAATTGAGTAACGGCATGTTGGCCAGTCCGCGTGAGCTTGGCCTCAGCGACGATCACGAGGGTATTCTTGAGATTGCTGAAGACGTAAAACCAGGTACTGAGTTCAAGACGTTGTTTGGTCTTGATGATGTCGTGATTGAGATTGAGAACAAGATGTTCACGCACCGCCCTGATTGCTTTGGTCAACTTGGTATTGCTCGTGAGATTGCCGGTATTCAGCATCAGCAGTTCACAAGCCCAGATTGGTATTTGGGTAGCAACATTGAGACCAAGACGAGCGAAGTTATCAAAGGTCTCGGTGTAACAGTTGAAGATCCAAAGCTATGCCCACGATATATGGCGGTAGCTATCGACAATATACAGATTGGGCCAAGCCCACAATGGTTGCAGGGTTATCTGAAGCGCGTTGGTGTACGACCGATTAATAATGTCGTCGACATAACCAACTACATGATGCTGCTGACTGCGCAGCCACTGCATGCCTTTGACTTTGATAAGGTGGCAAAAGATGGCAACGCACAAATCATAGTAAGGCGACCAAAAGATGGTGAGCGCATGACGCTATTAGACGGTAAAGAGATTCAGCCGCACAAAGACGCCACACTCATCTGCACGCCAGATGGCCCTATAGCTCTCGGCGGTGTAATGGGCGGCGGCAACTCAGAGGTTGATGAAGGCACAACTCGAGTTGTGCTTGAGTGCGCAACCTTTGATATGTACAACATACGTCGCACCAGCATGGCGCACGGCATCTTCACTGATGCAGTTACACGCTTCACCAAGGGACAGCCAGCTGCACAGCTACCCGCAGTACTAGCACAAACCGTTAAGATGTTTGAGGAGTTGACTGGTGGCACCGCGGCTGGAGAAGTTGTAGATGCTAACTCAGACACAGAATCCAATAAGCCTGTTTCACTAACCGCTACATTCATCAATGAGCGACTCGGTAGTTCACTCAAGGTAGATGAGATTACGTCACTACTGGCTAATGTTGAGTTCGCAGTCGAGGCGAAGGGTGACGAGCTAGTTGTGACTGCACCGTTTTGGCGCACTGATATTGAGATTGCTGAAGACGTTGTCGAGGAGGTTGGTCGCCTCAATGGCTTCGATACCCTCCCGGTTACATTGCCGACTCGCTCAATTGCGCCCGTTACGCCCGATGCGGCCCGTGAGCTTAAACAAACAGTCAGAGATGTACTCGCTGCAGCAGGCGCCAATGAGGTCCTGACCTATAGTTTCATTCATGGGGATCTGCTTAAGAAGGTGGGGCAGAAGCCAGAGGATTCATATGCTATCAGAAACGCGCTCTCACCAGATCTCCAGTACTATCGACAGACGCTGACACCGAATTTGCTTGATCTCGTACACGCCAATCATAAAGCTGGCTTTGAGGAGTTTGCCTTGTTCGAGATCGGAAAGTCACACAATAAGGTGCACGGAACTGATGATGAGGACCTCCCTGGCGAGCTTAATATGATTGCGTTAACATACTCACATAGCACGAGTAGCGAAGCAGCCTACTACAGAGCGCGCTGCTATCTTGATCACCTCGCGGCACAATTTGGCTTCACTCTGGAGTACTCAGCTATTGATCCCGGCACGGACTTCCCAGTAACAAAACCCTTTGATCTGGGACGTTCGGCACTGGTGACAATCAAAGAGGCAGATGTGTTCCTCGGAATTGTTGGTGAGTATACTGCAGCCGCTCGTAAGAATCTAAAACTCCCTGCTGCAAGCGCGGGATTTGAAATTGGCACAGACCACCTTATGGAGGCTCTCAAGAAGCAGAGCGGCTCTCAGTATCAGCCGCTGTCTAAGTATCCATCGTCTAGCCAAGACCTTACACTTCAAGTACCCGTAGATACGGCATACGGTGCACTAAGCGCTGTGCTGCAGGACGTATTAAGCACCCAGGAGTACCGCGCTGAGTTGACGCCGCTCAGCGTATTCCAGAAGGACGGTGAAGCAACAAAGAACATTTCATTTAGACTTACGCTGACAAGCCTCGGTCACACACTTACCACTGACGAAGTCACTGCTGTTGTTGAGCGGCTTGTGGCAGCTGCCAGTAAGAGTAGTGGAGCAAAGCAGGTTTAAATATGAAGGCAATTTGGCGAATTCTTAAGTATGCAAAACACCTGTGGCCGTACTATGTGGCGGTGTCGTTTGCCTCTGTGGTCATGGCGCTGCTCAACCAAGCACAGCCACTTTTGACCAAGGCTGCAATTGACCGACTCCCAAGCGTGGTTGGTGGCCAGGATGCACTCACACCTGTGCTTGTTATTGTTGGAGCAATTATCGTTAGCGACATTCTCTCAACGCTTATCGATAACTTTGCCGGCTATTACGGTGACATTATGTCTGCTAAGCTACGCTACTTTCTCTCTGTGCGCTACTTTGAGCATCTACTTTCTCTGAGTCAGAGTTACTATGCCAATGAACTGACCGGTAAGATTATCAATCGGCTCAGTCGCTCTATCACGGGTGTGACGGAGTTCTTAAACATTTTTGCCAATAACTTTTTGCAGTTTCTGCTCACAACTGTCTTCACGCTCATCATTGTCTCTCGCTATAGTTTGGTTGTAGCGTTCTTGTTTGCAATTTTGTACCCAATCTTCCTGTGGTTGACAGGCAAGACGAGTGTAAAGTGGCAGGTCTACCAACAAGATATCAACGAGGCAACCGATATTGCCAGCGGCCGTTTTGCTGAGGTGGTCAGTGAGGTGAAGGTGGCTAAGAGCTACACATCTGAGACGAGTGAGCTCAACTTCTTCAAACGTACTTTGGCGAAGACTATCAAGATTACCAAGCCACAATCGAAGCTCTGGCATGCACAGGATATATATCGACGGCTCATTCTGAATGTCATCTTTGGCCTCGTCTATGCATATATCTTCTGGGGAGCGGTTGATGGTCAGTTCACGGTTGGTGAGACAGTGCTGCTTATCCAGTATGGTGCCTTGATTCGTCTGCCGATCTTCTCAATGAGTTTCTTGGTTGATCGTACGCAGAAGGCGATTGCTGATAGCAAAGAATACTTTACTGCAATGAATGAGGTGCCGACGGTTACCGATAAGTCAGGAGCCAAGGTGTTGAAGCTGAAGAGCTCACACATTGCCTTTAGTAACGTAGACTTTGCGTACGATGCGCGGCAGCAAGTACTCAAACAGGTCTCATTTACCGTCCAGGCAGGATCAAAGGTGGCACTGGTTGGTGAGAGCGGAGAGGGCAAGACTACCATTAGCAATCTACTTCTCAGGCTGTACGATCCAACTGACGGTTCAATTCAGATAGACGGGAAAGATATTGCAGACGTGACTCAAAAAAGCTTGCGTCAAAATATTGCCGTTGTGTTCCAAGATCCAACCCTCTTCAGCGGCACGGTACGCGAGAATATTGCCTATGGCCGCCCTGGCGCTAAGCAGAAGGATATCGAGAAGGCGGCGAAAGCAGCGAATGCCTGGGACTTTGTGAAGAAGTTGCCAGATGGACTCGATACAGTCGTTGGCGAGCGCGGCATGAAGCTCTCTGGTGGCCAGAAGCAGCGCATCGCTATTGCACGAGCGATCTTGAAGGATGCACCAATCCTGATTCTTGATGAGGCAACTTCAAGCCTTGATAGCAAGGCCGAGGCAGAGGTGCAAACGGCGCTCGAGACACTTATGAAGGGCCGAACAACGATTATTATCGCCCACCGACTCTCAACCATTGCCGGTGTCGATGAGATTGTCACACTTAAACAAGGCACCGTTGATGAGATTGGTTCACCAGCTGAACTCTCACAAACTGACGGTATCTACGCACAACTGTTAGAGCTGCAAAATCGCACCGACGAATCTACCAAGAAGAAGCTCAAAGCCTACGAAATCT
>JAGQNU010000070.1 GCA_020427905.1 Candidatus Saccharimonadota bacterium
TGAGCTGGCCGCCCTCTTCGTACCCAACGTACCCCGCAGGTGCACCTATCAAACGTGCTGCTGTATGCTTCTCACCAAACTCGCTCATGTCAATCTTAACGAGCGCATCTTCACGGTCATACAGCTCTTTTGCAAGCACACGCGCAAGCTCAGTTTTACCAACACCTGATGGTCCCAAGAACACGAATGAACCAATAGGTCGCTTACGGTCACTGACTCCAGACCTATTTCGTCTAATAGCCCGCGCCACTGCAGCAATTGCATCTTTCTGACCAATAACTTTTTGTGACAGATTCTTCTCCAATCTGAGCAGTTCGGATATCTCAGTCTTCATCAGCTTTTGAGCAGGTATACCAGTAATAACACTGACTGTACGCGCGACGTCCTCCTCTGTAAGTAGAATTGACGGCTGCGTTTTAGCGCGCTCATCCTCTAGTACTCGTTGTAAATCTTCTAGTTTTGTCTTCTGACGGGCGGCAGACTCAAAGTCCTCATGCGCGACCGCCTCCTCCATGCGTGAGCGTGTTAACTTTATCTCACGCATTAACCCACGTTGATACTCAGGCACGGAGTCCTTCTCAACGCGCCTTAACGCTGCAGTCTCATCAAGTAGGTCAATGGCCTTATCTGGCATATAGCGCTCGCTCATGTATCGATCACTCAAATACACGGTTCGCTCGATTAAGCCATCACTAATCTCAACATTGTGGTGAGACTCATAGTGCGACTTAATACCTTTGAGTATCTCGACTGTCTCCTCAAGCGATGGTGCTGCAACAGTTATTGGCTGGAATCGTCGATCAAGTGCGGCATCCTTCTCGATGCTTTTTTGATACTCGTCAGTTGTTGTGGCCCCGATAAGACGCATTGTGCCGCGAGCTAACATAGGCTTCAGTATGTTGCCAGCGTCCATTGAGCCCTCTGCCGAGCCTGCTCCAACTATCAAATGGATCTCGTCGATGAAGACGATTACGTCCTGATCGTCTGCTATCTCTGACATTACAGCCTTTAGCCGTTCTTCAAATTCACCACGATACTTAGTGCCTGCAATCATGCCAGTGAGATCGAGCATGATGATACGCTTGTTTAATAGTCGCTCTGGTACATTCTCATCAGCGATCAGCTGCGCCAAGCCTTCAACAATTGCGGTTTTACCCACGCCTGGCTCACCTATTAGGATAGGGTTGTTCTTAGTGCGGCGAGACAAAATGGTGATGACACGTTGCAGCTCTTTCACCCGCCCTACGACAGGATCAAGTCGTCCAGCACGTGCTTGTTCAGTCAGGTCAGTGCCAAAGAACTCAAGTGCGCTTTTTTTGCCCGACTTCTTGTCAGTGGTTCGAGTTGTACCTCCGTCAGAAGAATCATACTCAAACCGTTGCTGATTGAGGTATGACTCGAGCTCAGCAGTTATAGAGTCAGTATTTGCATTGAGCTCCTTAAGTAGCGTATGAGCACGGGTATTCTTTTGGATCAGAATACTGTAGATAATGTGCTCCGTACCACAATAATCCTGATTGAACTCTTTGGCGATCTCCCAGCTTGTCCTCAGTGTCAATTTAGCTGCTTCACTGAGACCCTTGCCAGTAATCGGCTCCGACTTCTCTGGCGCTAACTTGAGCGCCGTACGAGCACGTTTAAATGTAACCCCAGATTTATCAAGCAGCTTTGCGCCAAGTGATGTCTTTTGGCTCAAAACTCCCAGCAGAATGTGCTCCGTACCCACATACACACTACCGGCACTACGAGCAATTGCATCCGCATGCTGCAAGCTCAGCCGCGCGTTTTGCGTGAGATGATTGAGAAAATCTTGAAAGTCTCGACTTGCATTCATGTCTCAATTGTAGCACTTAGCACTCGCGAGTCAAGAGTGCTAATCTACTATTGCAATTCGTGTCCCGATAGTCGTATTCCAGATAGTATGGGATGGCCTAAAGTGGCTGGGGCCACTGTTATCAATATAGACTGCATCTCCCGGTTTTAGGTCATAGAGACATTTTGCTCCATCTGCATGTTTTAAACCGATACGTGCTGTACCATGCGTGTTTACAATAAGTGAATCATCAGCATCTGAGTACGGTTCCTGGTCAATATGCCAACCAAACCTTCCGCCTGTACGATACTTGTTTACAAAAATTAAACCACTTTGATCATTTGTTTCAATGCTCGTTTGCTCGTGCAAATCTATCACCGGTCTTGCATTAGGATCATGAAGTACGGCATAATCCTCTTCTCTCATGAGCCCGTAGTTGATTCTAATCTCATGCACTCTTCGAGTTAAATCAATGTGAGCTCTGTGCTTCTTTTCGCCTTTTGCAACAAGCAACTGTGTACTAGCCAACCACAAAGCGCTTTTTGTAACTTGCTTGGCTCGCTGCTCTGAAAGGTACCCACGCCTGACCTCCCATCGTTCTGACGTTGCAGGTACAACCACTGAATATTCCTATTCTGTCGCTTCTTCGCCGTGTGAGTCGATGGCGTCGAGAAGCCCTGCCTCAATGTCGTCGCGACGCTTCGGCTTAGTCGGCTTTTTTGCCTCTTTCTTCTCTTCTGCTGGCTTCTGTTCAGTAGCCTTGTCAACTGGGGTCTCGGGCTCAGACTTCTGTACGTCAGCGTCCTGATCAGCTGGAACTGTCGGCTCAACAGCAGCCTCAGCCCCGTCTTGCCCAGCGGTGCTTGAGACAATATCAAGCTCATACCCAGTAAGACGGCTTGCAAGTCGAACATTCTGGCCGGCCTTACCAATTGCGATAGAAAGCTGACTTTGATCAACGATGACCTTGGCACGCTTCTCCTTCTCATCGATCTCAACTTTTTGAACTTCTGTTGGAGACAGTGCATTTTTGATATAGGTATCTGAATCTTCAGCAAACGTGATAATATCGATCTTCTCTTGATCACCAATCTCGTTCATTACCGACTGGACACGCGTGCCGTGACCGCCAACAAACGTACCAACCGGATCAACACCAGGAACAGTTGAAGCAACTGCAATCTTAGTCCTGAGACCTGCCTGGCGAGCAATGCCCTTAATCTCAACCGCACCACTCTCCATCTCTGGAACTTCTTGACGGAACAAGTACTCAATAAACTGCTCATTTGCACGAGAGAGGATAAGTTGTGGGCCACGGTTAGAGCGCTCTACGTCTTTCAAAAATACCTTGATACGTGAGCCTACACCGTAATATTCACCCTGAATTTGCTCACTTGCTGGCAAAATACCAGTAGCCTTGCCGAGATCAACGCGAACGAGACGTGCTTCAACACGTTGCACTGTACCGACAATAACGGTACCAATCTTGTCCTCGTACTCACCAAGCACAATCTCGCGCTCAGCCTCTCTGATGCGCTGTAGTATAACCTGCTTAGCAGTTTGGGCAGCAACACGACCAAATGTCGTTGGGTGCGCAACCTTAGTTACAACATCACCAACTTTTGCGCCTTGCTTAAGCTCCTGTGCCTGTGCAACGGTCAATTGCTGGGCTGGATTCTCGATTTCCTCGTCTTCAACAACGTCGTAGCTAGTAGTTGCTACCATGTCGCCAGTATTGGCATTCAGCTGAACTGTAACGTTCTCATCACGCTCACCAAAGTCTTTGCGGTACGCAGCAGCCAGAGCTTGCTCAACAGCCTCGTGCACAACATCCTCGGGCAGGTTCTTCTCTTCAGCAATTTGTTTTACTGCCAGAACCAATTGTTTTACTTGTAGTTCCATTAGAATTATCCTTTCGTTTGTATCTGGATGAAAAAACCCGACCTGCCGGCCGGATATAACACTCTGTATTGTAGTCTACTGACAAAAAGGTGTCAATACTCCATATAGTACTATATCACATGTTTATAGTCTAGTCAATACCGTATACTGTTTTGTATGTTCAAACGCCTCTATAGCCAGTTTAAACCAACCTCATACGAACTTACGCTCGACATCAATCGAGAGTCGCTCTCATTTACTGGAGCAGTTACTATCTCAGGCTCAACTGATTTGAGCCAAAAACAGATAGTTCTACACAGCCGTCACCAAACAATACAGTCAGTAGCGGTTGACGAACAATCAGCCACTTTTAGTAGCGGCGACTACGACGAGTTACATATTGAGCTTGAATCAGGTGATGATATTGCGCCCGGCAATCACGTGATTGATATTGAATATGCAGGGATTATCCATGACGATTCAATGCTTGGTGTCTACGCAAGCAACTTTGTGTA
>JAGQNU010000071.1 GCA_020427905.1 Candidatus Saccharimonadota bacterium
AACATCATCATTCTCATCTTGAAAGTTCTCAATAACTGCGATTGGACCGCGACTGGTCACCATCGCCGTGCCATTAAGTGTATGCACATAATTGATCTTGCCATCCGAGTCACGATATCTGATATTAAGACGTCGCGCCTGATAATCTGTAACATTTGAGCAACTCGTAAGCTCACGGTACTCACCGTCGAGCGAGCTGAAGTACTCAAGGTCAAACTTCTTAAACGCTGGTGCACCGAGATCGCCTGATGCAATAGCAAGCTTGTGATACGGAATCCCGAGATCTTGCAACAGCTCCTCTTCAATTGCCATTAATTTGTCGTGCCATTCAGAGCTTTGCTCAGGGACACAAAACACATACAGCTCTACCTTGTAGAACTGGTGCACACGGTAGAGTCCCTTGCTATGCTTGCCATACGCCCCGGCCTCCATGCGGTAGCATGGGCTCCAGCCAACGTACAAGAGTGGCAAATCAGCAACGTCGATGATTTCATCCTTATGATACGCAGTCAGTGGAATCTCGGCCGTTGCAATCAGGTTGAGGTCTTCTCCATCGATCGTGTAAATCTGTCGCTCTTCACCGCGCGGCGCATAACCTGTACCGCCAATCACGTCACCATTAACCATATTTGGCACAAACATTGGCGTGAAGCCATGCTCAATGCCTTTTTGCAGCGCAAATTGCATCAGTGCAAACTCAAGCTGGGCGAGGTCGCCTTTTGAGTAAAAGAACTTGCTGCCGGCAACCTTTGCACCGCGCTCAAAATCAACGAGGTCTCGCTCCTCGAGCCAAGTCAGGTGATCCTTGATATCTCGCTGAGTAGCATCACCCCACTTTGAGACAGGGGTGTTAGCATCCTCACCACCAAGCGGAGTGTCCTCAGAGAACGTATTTGGTACATCGGCCAGTAACTCATTGAACTCGGCTTCAGTTGGGTCAAGCTCAGCCTCGAGTTCTGTGAGTGTCTCTTTAATACGCTTGCCCTCAGCAATCAGCTCAGGGCTTGGTTGACCACCCTTCATTTGCGCAGCGGTCTCATTGCGAGCTTTGCGTAACTTCTCAACCTCTTGCAGCAGTTCACGGCGTTTTTTATCAAGCTCGAGAAGCTTGTCGATGTCTACGGCAATATTTTTATGTGCGGCAGCATCTTTCACTACCTGTGGGTTCTCACGGATGAACTGGATATCAATCATGCAATCAAGTATAGCGTATCTGGGTAGAAAAACGTAAAAGGAGCTAGCCTTTTCAGCCAACTCCCTCACGCTGTTTGTTTTCACTCAGTATAGCACTTATGCAAAATTTGTAATGGGTTTGTTGTACATAATACAAATGCTAATTCGCCGGTGAGCCAATTATGTTCTCAAGCACATTTTGAGCGTCTTTGAGACTTATCACATCCTTCGGTTCTGCAATCCCATCTAGGGACTTTTTAGTTGGTTTTACCGTGTGTTCAACAGAAATTGATCTGTTAGCATGCCTCAGTGTCATTTCTATAATCTGATTGTTCACAGCGTTCACTGTGAACGAGAGCGTATACGCGTCATTCATTACTGCACTCGGGTCATTGCTGCCTAGTTGCTCTACGACGCCCCCGCATGCAGTCGTAAGCTGCGCCCCTTCAGGTGCACTGCTCAATTGTTCAAATAATGTATTCAGCTGTTTTTTACTGAGCGTGAATGAATACACTGCATTGCCATCCCGATTAGTGCCTTCCTCTACCGGAAGCTGCCCCATCAGCTGTTTTGCCTCACTGCGCCGCAGTAAAGTGCCAGCCTGCTGCAAGCATTGTTGGCTGTTGGCGAGAGACTCAAGCTGTATCCACTTGCCCTCAAGTTGCTCTGCGACCAACTGAGCATAGCCAGTATAGCGAGCGAGTTGAGTGTTTTGAGTGGCGGCTTTATCAAGCGCACTGCCAACATTCTTTAACTTAATATATGTATGGTTCTTTACTGAAACTACCTCAGAATCTACCGCCAGACTAACTTCGCCACTAGCGATGCGGACGGCACCCTTCCCACTAAAGTATTTATCGGTACCGGCTCCCTCAATCGTAATGACAGACCTTGTTGAACCGTCTGTTAGCTTCACTGTTATCTCGCTTTGTCTTGGTTCAGCACTCGAGAGCGACTGCGTGGTTGCTCTCAGCGCCGAGAGAAGCTTCTCTTGCGGTGTCGCCTGGTGCACGCCTCGCCACAATACAACTCCTAGAATAGCTACGAGAAGTAAAACTACTCCCACAATGATCCACTGTTTACGAGTCTTGTTTTGCTCCACTGTATACTTCATACGCTATGGGCGGAGGCTACCTGCAAACACCTGCCAGGCAAGTGCAGATTTAGCAACAAGACTGAGGATAATGTAAGCACGCTCACCGTATAAATACTGCGACCACTTGCCCACTTTTTTGTACTGCAGGTACATGTTGATAGCAAAGCTGTTGAAGAACACGAAGATGCTGACATAGATCCAATAGACAAACGTTGGCACGCTTCCTGACCCATAACTTTCAGCACCCCATACATAGATGACGAACACAACCCACGGCACGATACCGAGCAAACAGCCGATCCAATAACTGAGCCAGTTGGTCTGCTTTGTGGTCTGGTTCCAGAGCTCCATAACGAGCCCCGTCAGGTTCATGCCTGCTACCAGCGCAAATATCATGATCAGACTTGAGAGATCATAGATGCCACTCAGCAGCGCAATCCCGACCATCATGGTGCTTGCCGATAGACTGTATTCAATCCACCGTGCCTTGTTAACGCCAACCTTGAGATCCTTCAAATACTGCTTCTTGTACACGGTCGCAATGATAAAGTGAGCTGCTGCAGACATAAACAAAAACGCAGTCGTTAGAAGTGCTAGCGACACCGTAAATAGCTCGGTTGAAGCTGGCTCGAGTCGTTGGTCAGCACCAAGAGTCAGATAGTTTGTTACAATTGGTAATTTTGCATCTGTGGCCAGTAGCAACATCACCACCGCCTGCACAAGGTGCAAAACACCCGCAATTACATTAAACCTGATGAGATACTCGTCAGAGTACAACTGCTTCTCCTTGAACAATCTAAACATTACCCCTCCTTCGTTGTACTAAGCATACAGCCTCGTTAGAGAATCAGCAATTTTCAATAAACGCCTCAATCACTGTGAGGCGTTTCGCTAATCAAATTTTATCTTTGGGTAAATTGACCGAGTAACCTCATCAGTCTCAGCACGTAATTGCGGGAATGGGACACCCTCTCGCGCAGTCACTCCCTCAAATACCCAGAACACACGTTCAGAGAACCCGAGGCCACAGGCTGGTGGCATACCGTACTCCAGCATCTCCACATAGTCGATATCGAGCATCATCGCCTCATCATCGCCCTCATCACGCATCTGTTGTTGCTCTAAAAATCGATTGAGCTGGTCGACTGGGTCATTGAGCTCCGAGAACCCGTTAGACAGCTCGCTGCCCGCAATAACCGCCTGGAAGCGCTGGGTAAAGTCAGGATTCTCATCATCAGTTTTACTCAGTGGCGAGATAAAGGTTGGTGTATTGATGAGCCAGACTGGCCCGACTACCGTAGCACGCACTTTCTTCCAAAGTTTGTCGATGCCTCGCGGGATGCTATCTGTCTTCTCAACCTCAAGTCCATTGTCTTTGAGCGCCTTAGCAATTTGCTCGATTGTGCAGTCAAACACGTCGATATCATAGTGATCTTTGATAACTGTGGCGTAATCCCACTGCTCCCACTTCTTACTCATATCAACCTGCATGCCGTTGATATCAAACTTCAGCGTACCAAACGCCTCGCTCAGCACATATTTAAACATGCGCTCCTGAAATGCCGTGCCGTCACGCCAATCTGCATAGGCCCAGTACCACTCCATCGCCACATGCTCGGGCAGATGCTCGTCGGTGTAGTTCTCGTTTCTGAATCGCGGACCGATATCATAAACCTTCTCAAACCCTGCACCGATCAGACGCTTCAGCGGCAACTCATGACTAATCCTGAGGTAGAAATCTTGGCCAAGTGCATCCATACGCGTCACAAATGGGTTAGCATCTGCACCCCCGGTTGTGTGCTCAAGTACAGGAATATTTACCTCGGTGAAGCCTTCTTGATTTAAGAAGTCGCGGGTAGCCTGCCAAAACTTCGAGCGCCGCACAAACCGCTCGCGAACGTCCTCGTTAACGTTCATGTCGACGTAGCGACGACGCATGCGCTCCTCTTTGTTCGTGAAGCCATCCTGCTGAGTTGGCATTGGCCGCAATGACTTAGTGAGCAACCGTAGTTTGCTCACCGCAACAGATATCTCACCTGTCTTTGTTTTAATAACCTCACCAGTTGCCTCAACAAAGTCACCGCTATCCAATAAGTTAAGCTGCTCCATTGTAAGCTCGCTATTAGCTGGCTTGGCTGATGCAATACATCCGTCTTTGAAGAACAACTGTACACTGCCTGAGTCATCTTTCACCACAATAAATGCTAGCTTGCCAAACTTGCGAATACCCGTAACTCGGCCCGCCACAGTCACGTCAGACCCCTCTAGTTTAGTGAAGTCATCTACGACTTGCTGAGTTTTATGAGTTCGAGTTGAGTGTGCAGGATACGGATTGATCCCTGCATTTTTGAGTTCTTCTAGTTTTCTGAGGCGCTCATCACGCAGTTCTTTTAAGTTTGCCATATGTACTCTATTCTATCACCTCTTGTGCTAATTCTTCATCTACAAAGACTCCTATGTATAGGGTGCTATGCGTGTCATCACCCTCAGCAAAATACGGAGCCACAAACCAGCCATGCCACATCTCGCTATGGAAGTAGCTCTGCAGTGCACTCTGTGCATCAAACGCAAAGTCTCGGAGCACTTTATTATCTTGCTCTTGTTGCTTACTCATACAGCCTGGCGTGTACACTGGCGGGGGTATATAAAATGGATAGTTAATACATACCATGTGCAGAGACATGAGATTACGTTCTTTCAAACACTTTGATATCTCGTGTATGTCTTGCTCACTTGATCTCAGTGAGTATTCCATCGAACGTCGTACCTCTGAATCATTCCAGCTACTACGCTCGAGATCTCCAGTTGAGCGTGCATTGATCCCCTGGCGTAAAGTTCGAGGCTTTGGCTCTTGTGGTTGATATATATTCATTCTATCTCGTTGCAAATTAAAAACTTCCCCTGTCTTTTTGTCGTAGTGCCGGGGAAGTTTATGTACTTTAAGACTCAACGGGCGCTACGACCGAAGCTTTGTCTTTATAGTACGTGCAATACACTGAACCATGTGTGCAATACTAACAGATGATATGCCTCTAGGCAATCTTCTGGATCTCCACTTTTGTTTTACCCGCAGGAAGCTGAATCTCAGCAGTATCACCTACCTTTTTGCCCATCAGGACTTTACCAATAGGAGATTCATCAGAAATTTTAGACTCAAGTGGATCGGCCTCAACAGAATCCACAATATGATAGGTCACAGTCTTACGGCCAAGTTTTACAGATACAGAGTTGCCGATACCAACTGAGCTCGTACTGCGACGCTTTACAACCTCTGCGTTGTTTAAAATATGTGTGACCTCAGATATGCGAGTCTCGACACGCTCCTGCTCTTCTTTGGCTGCATGATACTCTGCGTTCTCACTTAAGTCACCCTGATCACGTGCAGTTTTGATAGCATCAATAACCTCAACCTGCTTAACTTTCAGTTCGGCAAGCTCGGCTTCAAGTTCTGCCACACCCTCTTTAGTTAGTTGAAATTCTTTTGTCATAATTATTACCTCAATTTCGTCGTGACGGTAAAAAATATATACGTCTCGGACGTACACATTGCTTCACCGTTGCCCGATTGTAGCACCCACATATGTCTTTGTAAACAGCATTTTTACTATATTTTGTGCACTTTATCAATACACACCACTACATATAGTGTTTTGTGTGATTTTTACGCTTCTACGTGTAGTAGCTCAAACAGCTCAGCTTGCGTGATCATCTCTGAAGTACCACTCGTCCGCGCTTTGTACTCAACTTTTTGTTGCTCAACTGTTTTAGTACTCACAACAACTCGGTGCGGGATACCAATAAGGTCTGCATCTGCAAACTTCTCACCAGCTCGTATGTCGCGATCATCAAACAATACGTCAACGCCCTTGCTCTGAAGCTCTGTGTACAGCTTTTCAGCTTCTTCATTAGCTCCAAGCGATACAAGATGGACTCGGGCCGGGGCAATATTTTCAGGCCATACTATCCCCTTCTCATCAGCAAGCTTCTCAACGACCACACCCATCAAACGAGTTACACCAAATCCATACGATGCGAGGTACACATACTTTTGTTTTCCCTCGCTGTCGGTAAATGTTATATCCATCTTCTCTGACTTTTCGGTTCCGAACTTAAAGATATTACCTACCTCTGCACTTTTTACTGGCGTAAGCTCAGCTTTATCGACGCCCAGCTCCTGCGCTGCGTCGTCAAGCACCTCTTCGTTCACCGCAACACTATGATCAGCATTGGCGTACAGCACGTCTTCACCAGCATCGCAGATCGTCTGGAACTCATGGCTAAACTTTGTAAACGCTCCTCCACTTGCAAAGGTCACAAATGTGCTATCACCAAGCCCAAATCTGTCATAACATCGCTTGTAGGCTTCAATGACCTGATCATAGTACTCGTCCATATCCTCTTGCGTAGCGTGCAGTGAGTAAAGATCTTTCATGACGAACTCGCGTCCGCGCATAATACCGCTCTTTGCGCGTAACTCGTTTCTTAGTTTTGTCTGAAACTGATAGACACTAATCGGCAGGTCTTTATAGCTCGTGATGTATTGCTTAAGCATCTCAAGTATTGCCTCCTCGTGAGACCAGCCAAACCCGACCTCTGTACCATCCTTCAGTTCTGACTTAAACCACACGTCAACCACCTCGTCATCCCAACGACCAGTACCCTCCCATACTTCCTTGGGCTGCAGACTGCTCATGATCAGCTCCTGCCCACCAACGGCGTTCATCTCCTCGCGCACAACTGCCTTGATGTTCTCGAGAACTCTTAGGCCAAGTGGTGTGTACGCGTATACACCTGCCATAACTTTGTAGATATAACCTGCTCGAATAAGTAGCTGTGCGTTCTTGGCGACCTCATCCGCGGGTGCGTTTTTAAGTGTTTTTGTAAATAATTTTGAAAATCTCATATCCTTATCCTATCACAAGCCTGGTTTCGTTTACCCCCGTCATATCATCACTAACGCCGGTAACACGGGTTTCCACTCCGCTCCGTGCCGCAAGCTCCAGCGCATCAAGTGTGGTTACTGGCCCGCCACGCCCAGTATCACTTTTTGCACGAGTACTCAGCATATCACGATACTGTTGAATTGTGCTGCTAGTTATTTCTGCGATGTATGCATCCGAGTCATCTCGTAACCCACCTTCACGCTTCCACAGCGTCAGGGAGTCAGCGTGCATAGCTTTAGCTATATGTGCCGCGAGCAAATCGTTATCTATCTCATACTCAAAACCAAACAGTAACCGCATCAACTCTTTATCGTTCATGGCATCCGCCTCATTAATAATTGAGACGATGCTGTTATTGGCATTGTCTTGCAATACAGTAATGAAACTCACGCGTTCTTTACTCGTCTCTGGCCCAGCATCAGCATCCAATAGGTGGTGTGTGATTGGGAAGCTGGCAGAGAGCATACCCTGCTTTGCACAGGCACGCTCAAACGCACTAAATACTTGTGTGGCACCAACCCCAGCCAATTGCTTGTCGGTAATCTGCTGACGCTCACCCACGAGCGTACTCAGCTGGT
>JAGQNU010000072.1 GCA_020427905.1 Candidatus Saccharimonadota bacterium
TTTGTTACGTTCATCACCAGTATCTTGATCATCATCTTTGCCGATCCACTTGTGAAGTATGTGGTTGCTCCAGGGCTCTACGAGAAGGACCCACAAGCTGCGTTTTTAGCAGTCTCGATGATGCGCATCGTAGCCATTAACCCGCTGCTGTTCTCAATTAGTACCGTCTTCACCTCAATCCAGCAAGCGGTTGGTCGGTTCTTTTTTGTATCACTCTCTCCGATCTTCTACAACGTCAGCATCATTTTGGGTATTGTATTTTTTGCACCTGAGAGCGGACTCAATATGGGTATCATGGGCGTTGCGTTCGGTGTTGTCCTTGGTTCGCTCCTACAGCTTGTAGTTGGATTTTTGGGCTTAGCAGGGCTTGGCTTTGACTACAAGCCACATATTTTTTGGAAGAACCAAGGGTTCCGACGTGTGCTCAGGATTTTGCCAGCTCGCTCGTTGGATCAGGGGATGGATTACTTTCAGACCATTGTTGATATCAACCTAGCCTCAAGAATTAGCGTAGCCTCAATCGGTGCCTACAGTTACGCGTACATTTTGCATAACGTGCCAGTTACGCTAATCGGTGTTGCGCTGTCGACTGCCGCCTACCCAAAACTTACTCAGCGCTTGGCACAAAATCGACCGGACCTCTTCAAGATAGATGTCGTGAAGCTGCTCAGGCTTGTAATCTGGTTCTCCCTGCCTGCAGTTGCGGTGACATTCTTACTCCGCGGTTACTTGGTGCGTATTATTGTCCGCGATGGGAATGCACTCATCGCCTCACTTGTTGGCGTGTTTGCATGGGTTGTCTTGTTCCGTGCACTGTATCACGTACTGTCACGCTGTTTTTATGCACAGCAAGATACACGTACTCCACTCTATGTGTCTGTGGTAACCGTAGGCTTTACGATACTACTCGCTATTTGGTGGTCGCAACCAAGCAATTTTGGTGTGGTTGGGCTTCCGCTCGCACAATTAGTCGGTGCAACCTTTGAGGCGATTGTTCTGATAGGCATATTACAAAAGCGGTTCCCACACTTGATAGACAGGCCATTTATGGGCGCAATGTGGCGGATGGTGTCAGCCTTTGGCATAACCTTCTGGGTGACGTGGATACTGAGACGTGAGTTTCTGGAGCTCGCTGCAACTGACCGTGGCTTCTTCACGCTGATGTCAAAAGTTGGGTTGCTCGGTCTTATCACAGCCCTTACCTACATAGGATTGTCGTGGATGTTTAGGCTTGAAGAAGTGCAACCCATTATTGCTAAAGCACGGGCTATCCTCTTTAAGCCGATACGCCTGCAATAAACTCTTCAAGATGTTCGCCGACCAGGATGGCGTCTGCACCGTCCACCACATCGTTGCTTGATCGGATATTGCTGGCTTGGCAGAGCCAGCATGGCCACAGCGATCGAGCGGTAGAAAATTCGTTTCTATCCCGATTTGAACCATCCGCAAGGTTACGTGAGTTCCATACAATTTTTTGCTCCGGCGGCAGCTCCGTGATAAATGCTTCAAGTTGCTCTAAAGTAGAGGGTTCAATCAGGCAGCGTGATAACAGTTTAGTATCTGGCAATCTCCCAACTACCAATACGTAATCTGCTCCGATATCTAGAGCCGACTGAATCTCATCATCAGTTGCATGGATACCTTTTGCAAGTATGGGCTTTGTACTCAGTGCACGTGCCTTCGCAACAAGCTCCAATGAGCCACCCCAGCGTGGATCGGTGTGAATCGAGATAATATCTCCATGCTTATTTGCAGTCTTAAACAGTTCATCCCAGCTTCGTTGAGACACGTAGCCAAATGGTGAGCGCGTCTTCACTTCGGCAATGAGTAGCGGTTTGTTCATGTTTGTAGCGTACCAGCAGGAGACTATTAGTTAAACTCTACCTCTGTTATAATTAATGCAATGACTCAAGAGAATATTAGAAATTTTTGTATTATTGCGCATATCGATCACGGCAAGTCCACACTTGCTGATCGTTTGCTGGAGCTCACAGGTACAGTAGAGAAGCGCGAGATGAAGTCACAACTTCTCGACAAGATGGATCTCGAGCGCGAGAAGGGTATCACTATTAAGCTAGCACCTGTGCGCATGAACTATAAAGACTATCAACTCAACCTGATCGATACCCCTGGGCATGTTGATTTTAGCTATGAGGTGTCTCGCAGTCTTGAGGCATGCGAAGGAGCAATTCTAGTTGTTGATGCGAGCCAGGGTATCCAGGCGCAGACGCTTGCAAATGTGTATCTAGCGATGGCAGCCGACCTAACGATTATCCCGGTGCTCAACAAGATAGATCTGCCGGCGGCTGATGTACCACGGGTGACTGCTGAAGTTATCAGCTTGCTTGGGTGCAAAGAGGACGACGTACTGCATATCTCTGCTAAAACAGGCGAGGGAGTCGAGGCAGTCCTTGATACTGTGATCGATACTGTGAGTGCCCCGAGGGGTGAGCCAAGCGTTGAGACTCGCGCACTCATCTTTGATAGTTATTACGATGACTATCGTGGTGTGATTCTATATGCCCGTGTGGTTGATGGTGAGATTGCAAAAAATGCAGAGTTGGCCATGATGGGCACGGGCAGTGACGGCCTTGCACTTGAGGTTGGTCACTTGAGCCCGCAGATGCGCCCAGACAAAACACTCTCAACAGGGGAGATTGGCTACATAGTCACCAATCTCAAGTCCACCAGTGAGGCAAAGGTTGGTGATACTATTACGCTGAAGTCTCGCCCTGCATCATCAGCACTTCCCGGGTATAAGGAGGTGAAACCGTTTGTCTATGCCGGGATCTTCCCGGAGAGTAATGAGTTTTACGAGGATCTGAAAGACGCAATTGAGAAGCTAGCGCTGAGCGATTCAGCACTTCAGTTTGAGCCAGAGAACTCGCCGGTACTTGGCTTTGGTGTACGGGTTGGATTCCTCGGCCTACTTCACATGGACATTGTTCGCGAGCGTCTCGAGCGCGAGTACGACCTGACCCTGATAGTCACCAACCCGAGTACTGACTATCATGTCACGTTGGTTGACGGCTCCAAAAAAGACATCAAGTCTGCCAGTGATCTGCCGGAGCAAACCAAAATTGCCACTATAGCCGAGCCATGGATTAAGGGTGAGATCGTTGTGCCCAAAGAGTTTGTTGGTGCGGTGATCCAGCTTATCTCATCAAAACGCGGTATTCAAACTGGCCTGAGTTACGTAGATGCACAGCTCGCACTTGTCGCCTTTGATGCACCGCTCGCCAATCTCCTCACAGACTTCTACGATCAGCTTAAGAGCGTGACGAGCGGCTACGGCTCCTTTAATTACGAGCTTGCTGATTATCGTGAGGAGGATCTCGTGCGTGTCGACTTTTACGTAGCCGGCGAGATAGTGGGTGCACTCTCAGTAATGGCGCATCGATCGGAGGCGCAGACACTCGGTCGTGAGGTTGTCGAAAAACTTAAGGATGTCATACCGCGTCAAAACTTCAAAGTGGCTCTCCAGGCAGCAATCGGCGGTAAGTTCATCGCCCGTGAGGATCTCTCAGCCTTCAGAAAAGATGTGACTTCAGGTCTCTATGGCGGTGATGTATCGCGTAAAAAGAAGGTGCTTGCCAAACAAAAAAAGGGCAAAGAGCGACTCAAGCGCTTTGGTAAAGTCGATATCCCCGCCGAGGCCTTTACTGTCATGCTCAAACGTGACTAATATTTCACGATAAAGCTTGTACTTTTTGCAAGTCTCTTATGGTAAAATAACAGCAGTAATGTTGAGGGTACACAAACAGAAACATCTGCTTATTATTGCCGGTATTTTCATGCTTGGAGTGGTGTTTAGTTTTGTGCGCTATACGCGAAGCGTGCAGGCAGCTGTACCTGGCGATATTGTCATCAATGAGCTGATGTATAATCCGGACGGCCAAAACGAGGACCTTGAATTTTTGGAGCTCTACAACACTACCGGCTCACCGATTGATATATCGGATTGGTGTTTTATTGACGGGATAGAGCTCGCTACTGCAAATCCAAACCCACTGTGCTTTGAGTCTGGCACAAGTATCGGAGCAAATGACTACTTGTTGCTATCTCCAAACCCAGCTCAAACCAATACCACATACGGCATTACTGCGGATGTGAGTTACGCAGGTACAAACCTGAGTAATGGTGGCGAAACCATCACACTCGTCGATGATGGAGCAGCCGTAATCGATACGGTGACGTATGATGATGTGCCACCATGGCCAACCACTCCAGATGGTGACGGCCCTTCGTTAGAGTTAAAAGACCCGGCTAGCGATAATTCACTGGCTGCAAGCTGGGGCGCGAGTGTTGGTGGGCCAACGCCAGGAGCGGAGAACTCGTGGATTAGTATTACCACACCAGTTATCTCTAATGTGAACGATCCAAACGACATTACCGATGCTGATACCGTGACTGTTACAGCTGACATTGCTGCAGAGGATAGTGTTAATCTCGTCTATAAGGTGAACTTTGATGCTGAAGTGACAGTTGCAATGGCCGACGACGGAGCCAGCGGTGACGGGGCAGCGTCCGACGGAACCTACGGTGCTTCTATCCCAGCTCAGTCAGCAGGTGATCTGGTTAGATTTAAGGTTGAAGCAACCAATGGCGACGGTACCTCATCAAAACCTGGAGTTGGCGACACCATTAATTACTATGGCTACACTGTCGCAGATCCATCGGTGACATCGAGCGCTCCAATCATCCAGTGGTTTATTGATGACACGGACTATGCCGATATCATCAATAGTCCGGACGCGGTTAGTCGGTTCCCGTGCGTTATCGCCTATGGCAATGATGTTTTTGATAACTCGGAGGTTCGTGTGAAGGGTAATAACACCCTGTACTTCCCTAAGCACAACTACAAGTTTTACTTACCAAGTGGCTATACAATTCAGCCCGCGGGAGCGGATAACGCAGTTGACGAGTTCCACTATAATGCCGACTTCGCAAATTATGATGTTACCAAGGTCCCCACATTGTGGTGGGCAGCAGAGCAGATTGGTGTACCGACACCAGATGTTGTAACAACACAGCTGCAGAGGAATGGTGAGTTTGAGGGTGCATACAACTTCATTGATAAGTTTGAGAGTTCTTGGCGTGAGGCCAATGGCTTTGACCAGGGGGCAATGTACGAGGATTACCTCACGGAGATTATCTATGGCGCAACTGACACAAGTGCGGTAAGCACATGGGCTGCAGGTATGCAGGGAGATCCGACAACCACGGCAACACGAGAGTTTGTAATCGATAATAACGACATACCAAATCTCATTAATACCACGGTGTTCCCAGCTGTAACGACGCACCTTGATCAAGTCATCGATCACAACATCTTGACGTATCAAGACGGTACTACCGGTCGATGGTCAGTGCTCCATTGGGATCTTGATTTAGCACTGACACAGCTTCGCCCAAAGACGCTCGTAAGTCCTCATGATTTGTATACAGGGCAACATGGTTTGCGTTGGTATGCCACTGCAATGTATGATCAACCAGATCTCAGACAGATGTACTTTAGGAGACTTCGGACAATTGCCGATCAACTGTTCTCGCAAGATCAGTTGCTTAACAAATACAATGAGCTGACAACAGAACATGCAGATTTGATTACCGCAGATCAAACAAAATGGCCGCAGCAGCGACAAAAGACTCGTGCGCAAAATATCAGGACTATCAATGCTACCAAGACGGCGCTACTTGCATACCTTCGTCAGGATTGGGCTATCCCTGCCGCACAAACTAATGCCGAGCGGGAGTCGGTCTCTTTCGACGTAGTTTCAGCGAGTGCCGACAATACTGAGGAGTACATTAAGCTGACCAACAGCTCGGACCAGGCAGTTGACCTATCCGACTGGACGATTGAGGGAGCTATACAGTACACACTTCCGAAAGGCGCGGTTATTCCAGGTAGCGGGACAGTATATTTCGTCAGGGATGACGCGGGCTACAGGGCATCGCATAGTACGGTTATCATTCTGGGCCAGTTGACGAATGACCTCGGTACGAGCGGATCACTGACACTAAAGACTAACGCAGGTGCGACGATTGATACCTATGCGTACTAAATACCTGCATCAAAGTTTTGCTCTACTGGTTGTGTGTCTGATTGCGCTCACACTCATCGTGATTCACTGGAAGCCGGTACACGCAGCTCCAGCAACGTTTACAGTCACCAATACGGATGCCAGTGGCCTCGGCTCTTTAGCCCAGGCTATTTCAGATGCAAACTCCAACGCAAATCCGAGCGAGCAGGATACCATCGAGTTTGATATAAGTGCAACAGGCAATGTTGAGATACGCCCCTCTGCCCAACTCACTATCTCTGAGCCAGTTATTATTGACGGCTATACCCAGTCCGACGCGACTGCTAACTCACAGGATTGGCCGCAGCCGTTTGACGGTATCTTACGTGTGGGCGTCAACCTGTCTGACGTTGATCCCATCAGTGTTGAGTCTAACGATGTAACGCTTCAAGGCCTCGTCATTTACGATGATGAAGGCGACGATGTCTCAACGACTGCTCCGGGCAATGTTGTCGCTGATGGCATTGATAATTTGAGACTCTACGGTAACTACTTTGACACGCTTCATAATGGACTCTCCAATGCAAAGTCGATTACAAGCAGAAAATCTGTGATTCTCACCGATACGACCAATGTCACTATC
>JAGQNU010000073.1 GCA_020427905.1 Candidatus Saccharimonadota bacterium
AGTCAAAACTAACAAAAAGGCTAGACCGAAATCAGATTGGCTCAAAACTACAAAAACATCTAAGGCTAAAGCAAAAATTAAAGCTAAGCTCCGCGCTCAACGTAAAAAATAAATACTAAAGCCTAATATTGCAATATTGTCTATTGTAATTTTTACTTTTACTTCTTTTTTTCACGATACCACACTGGTACTGCAAGAGAAAGGAGACAATCATGTCAAACAAATTGCGAGAGGTGGCGATTGAAGGAGTGGACGGCGTTGGTAAAACGAGCGTTGCAACTGCGCTCGCACAGTTGCTTGAGGCATACGGCGAGCACACCTATATGTGTAATCCATTTCATACCGCACGAGCGTTGAATGAAGGCGTAGATATCTATACGCTTTGGCAAACACCTGAAGGTGCCAGCCAAGCCATTAACCTGCTCAAGGCGGCGATTGAAGATGAGCGTGGGCACGCCAGAAGAATTAGCGCAGACACAATCATTTACGATCGGCACTGGATGACAGCCTTTACTGAGATCGGTGATAATCCGGGGCTCGTGCAGGAATGGGGAGATGAGTTCCCGCATACCGCCCTACTGCTTGACGCCAGAAGCGAGGAAGAGCAACGCCGCAATGCCAACAATCATGGTGACAGATGGGACGCATATGAAGAGCGTGAAAGATACAAAAAGCTCTACCGCGAGCTTAGCTATGCCCACAGAGAGCATATGCTCGGCGCCTACCTTATAACCTGGATACCAGAGGATTTTAAGCGCGTTGCTCGGACAATCGATGGCGACATACGGTACCGGAGATAGTATGAATACAATTGCGATTGAGGGTATCAACGGCGCCGGCAAAACACCTGCCATACAACTCACTCTCGAGTCTTTGGCTTCAGAAGGATTGAATGCTGATACCTACGCGCCCTATCATCTTGTACGGGAGAAGATTGTCGAGGACGATTTGTACCCGCTATGGGCGGACCGTCCAGACCAGGCCGTGCAGCTGCTCCATCAAACGATTGATGAGATAGAGGCCGACGCACGTGCCCGCCAGCTTGATGTGCTCGTATTTGACCGTCACTGGATGACCGCTTTCGTCCAAGCGTTACAGCATCCACCCATCACACGGTGGTGGGGTGACAGATTTGTTCCTACTGTACTGCTCACCTCACCCATCTCACATCTGATGAGACTATCAGAACGTGGCTATCAAGAGCACTGGCTCCAAGCTGAAGCACTGAGGCAATATGTGGGTGATTACGACACAGTTCATCAAGCACACCCGCAACACTTTATCGGCAAGTTCTCGGTTGCAAGCTCCACTCAGAACCTGCAGCCAATTGCAGATCACATTACAAAACTTATTACACAGGAGAGAATATGAAATTACCTAAAAACTTGAATGAATTTAGACAACTTAAACTCGTTGTAGAGGGTGAAAGCAAAGAGATCCGCTATATCGGACAAGGTAAAGTTGCAATTCTGCTAAAGCCAACTATCTACAGCTACACACATAACCGTTGCAGCGAGATCCCAGGTAGCGATGTCCTTCGCCTCAAAACGACACAACTGATTGCAGAAGAGCTTAAAAAACATGGCGTCAAACACGCCTACACCGAGTTTACTGATCAATTCATAATTGCAGATCTAGTCCTAGCCCCAGAGCCAGGAGCATTCCGACCCGACGACCTCAGCGAGACAGAATTAGCAAAGCTACCTATTGCTCCACCAATAGAGGTTGTCGTAAAGTCACGGCACGTCGGTACACCCAAGCACCGCTATTACCAGTTTGAGAGATACCCACTCAGATCTGATCACCCCGCATTTGATAGCCTGCAGATCAAGCCAGAGGACAGTTATCCAGAGACAGTTGTACGTTTTGACTGGCGCAATCCTATGCACGATGAGGATGGAAATCGTCTTGCTGATGAAGTATTGTCCGAGCAAATGGCAGACTGGTTCATTAACGTTAAACAAGCGACCATCACAGCAACGCGGGCATATGAAGTCATTCGTGCGCAACTCGCACGCAAAGGCATTGATCTCTGGGACATCTGCTTCTTTGTGAGTCAGGATGGCACAACCCTGTTTGGAGAGATAAGCCAAGATTGCGGTAGGTACAGACTGTTTGAGGGAGCAACCTCACTTGATAAGGATGTCTGGCGTGCCGGTGGTTCAGCACCACACGTGCTCAAGAAGTGGGAGCAGTTTTACCAACTTCTGCGCTAAAATAGAAGTGATGATTGTATTTATAACCCATAGCAAGAATAAACTGCTCGAGGCTCAGGCTGTTCTCCCTGAGCTCGAACAGCTCAATATCAACCTACCCGAGATCCAAACACTTGATCCATTTAAGCTCGTTAAGGAGAAGGCTACTGCAGCCAGGCAGCACTCTCAAGATGCACTTGTCATCGAGGATACATCGCTGTACATCAAGGGTTTGAACGATCTACCTGGTACGCTCACCTACTGGTTTATGCAAACTTTAGGATCTGAGAAGATGTACGAACTTGCCGTGAAGACCGGCAATCGCCAAGCGAGTGCCCGCACAGTGGTTGCGTACCTCGCCAAAGATAGTGACTCTCCGATCATCTTTGAGGGCAGTATTGAGGGAGAGATTGTGCAACCTTCGTCTGAAGCCGGTTACGGTTGGGACAACATCTTCCAACCATATGGACTTAATGAGACATATGCCAGCATGGGACATGATCTAAAAGTAAACTTCAGCATGCGCTCAATCGCCTTTCAGAAGCTGAAAAAATACCTTGATTACAAAAAGCTACGCTAGCCTAGATATCGTCGAGTTCTTGGATGCGACGTGTGTGACGTGCTGCGCCTGAAAACTTTGTGTCAAGCCAGGTCTTAACTACATCTTTGACGTTATTAATATCGCCATCCAATATGCGTCCAGGTAAACTCAAGATGTTGCTATCGTTATCCAGACGTGAAGCCTTAGCCTCATCGGCATCCCAACAAACTGCTGCTCTGATACCTTTAAATCGATTTGCTGCCATTGCCATTCCCTGACCACCACCACAGATTAGAATCGCTCGTGCGTCATTATCATCATCGCCAAGCACCTTGGTAGCTGCTATCTGCGCAAACTGTGGGTAGTCATCCTCTGGATCCAGTTGCTTATCACCGACGTCTTCAACATCGTAGCCCTCTTTAGAGAGCCAGGCGAAGATCGCTTGCTTGAGCTGAAATCCCCTGTGATCTGAACCGAGATATACCTTCATATGTGTCATTCTGAATTTAGTTCAGAATCTCCTTTCTTTATAGATCCTGAATCAAGTTCAGGATGACATCTAGCGATGTCAACTTTTTAGGTTCTTCCCGACATCGACAGTGAGCTCAACAAGGCGGTTACTGTAGCCCCACTCGTTGTCGTACCATACAACTACCTTGACGAGGTTGCCGCCAACAACTGTCGTTAAGCTCAGATCAACAATCGCTGAGTGGCTGTTGCCAATAAAGTCACTGGATACCAGCGGCTCCTCTGTGACACCGAGAATACCCTGATAAAACGGCTCTGCAGCGGCTTTTTTAAACACCTCATTTACGGCCTCAGCGGTAGTGTTCTTCTTGGTCACAATAGCAAAATCTGAGATTGAAACCACAGGAGTTGGAACTCGAAATGCCATGGCATGAAAATGATCTTTTAATTCTGGGATGACTTCAGCCACGGCTATACCAGCACCAGAGCTCGTTGGCACAATGTTCTGCGCTGCTGCGCGTGAACGCCGCAAATCTTTATGTGGACCGTCTTGAAGGTTCTGATCAGCTGTGTAGCTGTGAATGGTAGACATCAGCGCCTTCTCAATACCAAAGGCTGACTCCATAACCGCCGCAACTGGGCTCACGCAGTTTGTGGTACACGATCCATTGTTTATCACGTCTTCACTCGATTTAATCTCACCATCGTTCACACCGAGGATAATAGTCGTCGAGCCCTCGCCTTTTGCTGGGGCTGAAATAACGACACGTTTTGCGCCGCCACCATCAATATGAGCCCGCGCTAATTTAGGATCAACAAAAAAGCCAGTTGACTCTATGACCACATCAACATTATGCGCGCCCCAGGGTAGGCTGGCTGGATCCTTCTCACTAAATACGTGGATCTCTTTACCATCAACTTTGAGGCCATCGTCTGTAGATTCAATAGACTCGTACCAATCGTGCCCAGGGTAATTTGAGTCATACTTGAGCAGGTGTGCCAATGTTTTGTTGTCTGTAAGATCATTTACTGCAACTACCTCTACATCATTGCGACCATGCAAGATCTTATAGGCATTGCGGCCAATTCGACCAAAGCCATTAATTGCTACACGCACCTTACTCATTCCACCCCCTGGTTGTTACAGTCATATCAATGTATACAGTATATACCGCTTACGCTTCTGGTGACAACACTAACGCCTGAAGATTATCGGCAACTACCTCATTTGAGGCAATTACATCAAAATTTCGCCAATCCCACGAGTCAGATCCAATGTTTCTGACGACGCCACCTGCAGCGCGTACGAGCACAAAACCAGGAATGTAATCCCATAAATGTCCATAGCCGGTCATGTGTATACGAGCCTCAGATGCGCCTCGAGCAACTTGCGTAAGACAGAATCCAGAACATGCACCAAACGCCTCGAGAAAATACGCAGCGGGCAACACGCTCTCATTGAACATGTGGTGTATATGTTTATCCTTGGTTTCAATCTGGATAGCGGCTCGTTCGAGCGGACGATCACTCACATGTATAACCTTCCCATTGCAAGTAGCTGCCTCGCCCGGAAGTGCCAAGTAAAGTTGATCTAATGTGTAGTTATATAAAAGTCCAGCAACGGGTTCGTCATCAAGTACGAGGCCAACCATGCACATATAAAACGGATCGCCACGCACAAAGTGTTCCGTCCCATCAATCGGGTCGATTGTCCAGAAGTTATGTTCATCACCTGTTGTTCCGTGCTCTTCACCGCATATACCAAGAGACTTCTCATCTATCAGTATGTCACGAATTTTCTGCTCTATCTCAGTATCAAACCGTGTGAGCACTGTTTGATATGTATCGTCTTTATTAGATGTATCGACACTCCCTGCTTCGGCTACAAGCTCTGGCCGCTTTGTCCGCAAGTACGTCGTAATCTCATCAAATTTACTTGAGATATAGTCTTTTGTCAGCTGCATAATCTAGACGCTCTCGAGCACTGCCAGTTCAGCAATCTTTGATACAGGAAATGAGACGTAACTTCCTCCAGTGCCGTCCGCAACGTCAACTTCAAGCCCCGCGAACCTGTACTCATATCCTACTACTTTGCCGCGAGCACGTTGAGAGTTACGAGACGTATCGTCTAGCAGTAGGGGATACACCGGATGTGTGTCATAGTCTACGCCACTGGCGCTCAAGTATGCCTGTGTCCTTGACGAGGGTATCCCCTCAATGGAGAGTACAAGCTCATCATGGATAGCCTGATTTAGCCAGGCTTCCGTATCCGCAAGAACATGCGGATCGGAATCATTAATCGGAACCTTCGGCACCTCCACTGTTACTGCTCACTCCAGCGGGCTTGGCATTCTTTGATGATTTTTTTAGCATCATCCGCACTTCCCCAGCCAAGAACTTTGGTTGTGCCAGGCTTTTTTAAATCTTTGTAGTGGTTGAAGTGGTGCTCAATTTTTTGCTTCCACTGCTCGTGAAGTTGATCCAAATCTTTTATTTGATCACCAGTGTTGCGGTCGTCTTCGGGCACACAGATAACCTTATGGTCCATCTCGCCATCATCCTCAAAGTTAAGCACACCAACAACGCGCGCTTGCAAGTACACACCTGTCGGAATCGGATCGTTAGTTATAACAAGCGTGTCGAGCTCATCGCCATCCTCATCAAGCGTTTGTGGAATAAAACCGTAGTTAACAGGTTTTGCAAAGATGCTTGGCTCCACGCGGTCTAGCTGAAATACAGCGAGCTTACGATTCCACTCGATCTTGAGTGTTGACCATTTTGG
>JAGQNU010000074.1 GCA_020427905.1 Candidatus Saccharimonadota bacterium
GCTCTTGGCCAGCTGCAGCGGCTCATCATGGAGCTCTTGCATCTCCTCCAGTGTCACCGCAGGACTCATGGGTGGTTGCCCACGCATGATCTGCAGTGCTGTCTGTGGGTTCTTCACACCAGCGTACTGCTGAACGTCGTCGAGCCCATCGAGGACTCGGTACGCAAACAGTTCCGCAAGGTAGAAGTTGAACTCTGCAATCCGGAGCTTGTCGAACGTGTGCCCAGCAGCCAGCAAGAAGTGCCAGAGCCGCAGTTCGTTCGCTCCCTGTGCGGGGTTGTCGTCGGCAATCCAGCGTTGCACCGTCTGGGGCTTGGCTCCCACGAACTGGCAGACAAGCTGCACATCATCCGCGGTTGCCGCAAACTCCTCAAGTGCAGGCCGGAGCCACTTGAACGGCTCGGTAATCTGCATAGGACCTCAATCCATGGCGTGTTGGGTGGGTATAGGTAGAATTATCACTCCTGTTTTTCAAGGGGCGACTGCCACCTCGATGGCAGTTATAGCAAATTTTAGCATATATTTGAATTTACATCAATAAATATATATGAGTGGTCTTGCTCTCGTTGCAACAGTGCTTCTACGCCTGGCATTAACACAGTCCGTTGCTCGGACTCTCCCCCAAAAAAGTACTGGTCGGCGTTACATGAGTGAAGCGACCCCCGTAAAATAAATCCGTAGGACTCTGAAACAATCGTTTCACCATCAGTTATCGTTAGGTGTACTGCGCCTGCGGGTGTCAACTCAATGTGCTCTTTTGCGCCCACCTTCTCACGGAGTTCTCTCTGACCGGCCGACAGCAGTGTCTCGCCCTCGTGGATCTTCCCAGACGGTAAATTATACATACCGATAAAGGGTTGCTTTTTGCGCGGGACAAGTAGAATCTCACCTTTTTCGTTCTCTAGCCTAAGAATCGTCACAAGCTTTGGTTGTGGTCGCTGCTCTTTCAGATCAGAGCTGTGCTTATCGGCATATTGTAAACCCTTACCACTCAGGGTGTACCCACTCTCATCATGCTCAACATAGCCAGAGTCAACCAACCGCTTGAGGTGGTACTGGTACAAGTTGCTCTCAGTATGAGGTGGCCGCATATCACGATTACGCAGTTCCTTAGCGTAAATAAGCTTATCAAGAATATATTTCTGTATATAATGCATTGACTATAGTTTACTCTGTAATTTTTTCAATTGTCAATATGATTTGACTCAAATTAAGCTTTCTAGAACGTGCAGTGGTATCGGTTTATGATGGCCTCGGCATAACGAGAGGAGATCATATGGCCACCACAGAACACTATCGAGAGGTTGAAAGAAAGTATTTGCTCCACGACAGCGATCGTGCGCGCATTCCAGATGAGCTGATGACCGCTCCCGGGCGTAGAATCGAGCAATACTACCTTAACCATCACGAGGAGCCATATGAACTGAGGCTACGTAAAGTACAACTTGACGGTGTGTTCGCACACGTCGCAACCTTGAAGAAAGGTTCACCACCAGATCGACTTGAGATGGAGACTATCGTTAACCCAGATACGTATGCATTCTGGCTACCAGAACGCCACACCGAGGTGCTTCAAAAGACAAGGAAAACACTTGCCTTCGCGGCAGGGCATTGGGCACTCGACAGCTTTGCACATCTGGGGTTCAGCATCGTAGAGGCAGAGGGTGATGTACCACTCCCCGACTTTGGCCGTGACGTTACTGATGACACCCGCTTTACCAACTATCAATTAGCTCAAATGAACGATGCCATGACCGGTCACATGCCAGATAGCTGGGTAGAGCCAGAAGAGGCAACAGATATGAGAGAATTGCGAGCTCGTATCGAGCACATCAGACAGAAGACACCCAGACCGATGATTGTAGGCATCGCGGGAGACACTGCCAGCGGCAAGACGACCATAGCAAGGGAGCTTGTCGCCCCCTATGGCGACAGAGCGGTGATCCTGAGCCAGGATGACTACTACCGGGGCGTCACAAAGATGCGCGAGATGTTCGGCGATGACTACGTGGTCAATTTTGAGGAGCCAATCGCTCTCGACTCTCACCTACTCGCCCAGCACATTGCAGACCTACAGGAGGAGAAGCCCGTCAGCCGGCCCACCTACAGCATGGAGATATCAGATCCAACGGGCGAATACACGACCATCGACCCAAGCGATACTCCAATCATCTTTGTGGAAGGTATTCACGCTCTCGACCCGGTACTTGCCGGTTGGTACGACTACTCCATATTTGTGAACGCCCCACTTGCCACCAGAGTTGGTCGCCGCCTTGAACGAGATCTCGCAGAGGGGCGCAGCTTCTCACCTGAAGACAACCTCAAATACCTCCTTGAACTCGCAGAGCCAACCTACCGCCCCCACGCCGAAGCCCAAAAAGCCCGCGCCGACCTCATCTACCACACCTAAAAAGAAGCTCCGTTGTGGAGCTTCTTTAGATCTGATTCGCCGGCTGGCGAAAGGTTTAGAATGACAGAGCTACATGCCCATCATGGATGGGTCCATGCCGCCACCGACTGGCGCTGGAGCCTCCTTCTCGGGGATATCCACTACCAGTGCGCCCATGGTCATGGCTGTCCCCGCGATTGATGAGGCGTTAAGGATTGCCTCTTTGGTCACGCGTGCTGGGTCAACCACGCCCGCCTTCTTCACATCAATCAGGCCTGCATCTGGGTCGTTCACGTTGACACCCATACCGGCTTTGCCATCTTGAACCTGGGCAAGCAGTGCCTGGGCGTTGAGGCCAGCGTTAGTCATCAGCTGTACGAATGGCTGCACCAATGCGTTCTTGAGCAGGGTTGCACCTGCGTCGTCGCTCTTGAGACCTGAGGCCAGATTTACGAGTGTGACGCCGCCACCAGGGACGATACCCTCATCAAGTGCGGCTTTGACGGCTGCTACAGCATCGTCCACACGGAACTTCTTCTCCTCAATTTCAGTCTCGGTGGCACCACCAACCTTGATGACAGCCACCTTGCCCTCAAGGGCCGCGCGGCGCTTGTCAAAGTTCTCTTTATCATACTCGCTCGAGGCATGTGCAGCCTGTGCAGTAATCTGTGAGATACGCTCCTTCAGATCTGCGTTAGAGCCACCACCCTCAATAATTGTGGTGTTATCTTTATCAACAATCACGCGCCGAGCCGTACCAAGCATAGAGACATCAGCGTTCTCAAAAGTTAAGCCTTGGTCCTCACTGATAACAACGCCACCGGTTAGCGTTGCGATATCCTGCAGTACCTCTTTACGACGATCACCAAAGGCTGGAGCCTTGATGGCAATCGTGTTGAAGACACCCTTTAGGCGGTTGAGGATCAGTGTGCCGAGCGCTTCACCCTCAATATCTTCAGCGATAATAACGAGATCTTTTTTGCCAGCTTGGGCTACCTTCTCGAGGAGTGGCAAGAACTCTTGAACGCTGGATATCTTTTTGTCAGTGATGAGAATCAACGGCTTGTCATAGACTGCCTCCATGCGAGAGGTGTCGGTCACCATGTACGGGCTGACGAAGCCTCGGTCAAAGGTGAAACCTTCGACAACCTCTGACTCCATGGCCAGACCCTGGCCTTCTTCTACTGTTACGACACCGTCTTTGCCAACTTTATCGATCACATCAGCAATCAGCTCACCGATATCGCCATCACCAGCAGAAATTGTGGCAACTTCAGCTACACGCTTCTTGTTAGCCGCAATATCCTCACGCATGCCGCCAAGTGCAGCAATCACCTCTGCTGCTGCAGTCTCGAGCCCCTTTCGCAGTTGCATTGGATTGTGACCGGCTGCAATGAGCTTATTGGCCTCGTTCAATATGTGGTACGTCAGAACAGTGACAGTGGTTGTGCCGTCACCGGCGACGTCGTTCATCTTACTAGCCGCTTGCTTGATCAGCTCTGCACCTGTTTTATAGCCGAGTGTCTCGTCATCCTCAGGCAGATCGATACCTTTGGCAACGGTCACGCCATCGTGCGTCACGGTTGGACCACCAAAGCTCTTGCTAATCACTACGTTGCGGCCTTTTGGTCCCATGGTTGTCTTTACTGCATTAAATAGAATCTCTGCACCGGCGAGTAGTCGCTGCCGTGCGTCTTCATCATAAAAAACCTTCTTTGCCATCGATACTCCTCCTTAGGCCAGCGTTGCTAGCACGTCCTCTTCTTTAACAATAATGTACTCGGTACCATCTACTTTGACCTCTGTTGTTGAGTAATCCTTGTAGATAATCTTGTCACCAGATTTGATATCTTTAGCAGCTGGTCCGACAGCTACAACCTTAGCAACCTTAGACTTCTCTTTGGCGCCATCAGGTAAGTAAAAGCCTGTGGCTGTTTTATTCTGTGCCTCCTCGGCAACAGCAATGACTCTATCGCCTAGCGGCTTGAGTGGTGTACTCATCGTGTTAATCCTCCGTACTTATCGTTTGAAAACAAAAATGTACCCTCATGGTACATCATAAAATTAGCACTCGCAAGCCCTAAGTGCTAATCACCTGCTGTCGCTACAATATTGTATCCCGACAGTTTGCCGTAGAGACGCTCAGCCTCTTCAATTGGGCGGGCAATCTCAGCTAATTGCTCCTCAAGTGACTGCACGACGCCAAAACCACCCACAGTATCAAAGTCCTGTGTGTCTGCAATAAACACGCCGTGCTCAGTTACCAACTGTAATGGTCCAGAGTGCCCATTCTCAAACTCACGCACAATGTACTGGTCGGCAAAATAGCCGCTTGTATCACCGACCATGTGTCCATCTTGACCACGTAAAAACACAGCATACACCTCAACAAATTCACGGGGCTGTTCATCGCGAGCGACTATAAAAGGTGGTCGCATTACAATCCGTGTTGTTTGCTCCAGAAGCACACTCTCATTGTTGTCAACGAGTGGTTTGCGCACATAAAAGCTTCCATTAGGCGCTGTAACGCCCTGCTCATCCTCTGACCGCTCTTTGCGATACGCTGCGTCAAACTCAGCCCGAAGATACTCAACAAGCTGCTCGGGTGCATATCGCACACGTTCTTCTGGGGGTAGTCCGTCGTGATTAAACTCTGCTGAATTTGTCATAGCCATTTGACAAAATTATACATTCATATATCTATATTTACAAATGAGTGCATGGTATGGTACGATTTTTGGGTCAGTAACCGACTACCCAACAAGGGGAGCTCACGTGAGCACAGGCACAAAGAAGCGCTTCGCGCTTCACAACGGCGTCGAACTGATCATCGACTGGGAGGCGGTCACCTACCATGACCGCCGTGAGACACACCACCCCACGGCGCAGCTGCACTTCGTACGTGGCAGCGTCAAGCAAGCGGACGCCACCAAGGCGGCCCACCGTGTGGATCAGAGCGTGGCCACGGTCACCAAGTCCATGATCGAGATCAGTACGACCCACGCCGTGAGGGGGTACGCGCAGGCGCAGAGGCTCGTCGAGACGTTCGTCGACGAGCTGGACGCCCTGTTGCGTTCTCGCGAGCAGGGAGCTCGCAACACGGCGAGGCAGGCTGGCCGAGGTGGGTACGTCAACATCCCGCAAGGCTGAACGATGCTGACAGCGGGGATGCAGGCAAAGACGCCTGCATCCCCGCGCCGGCGGTGTGCGCATTGAGTTAACAACTCATAGAACGGTATATCTACCGTACGCGCACCCGCCACACAACTGAATATCCTATCGAGCACCTTCTGGTGCTTTTATAATTTCCAAAGCGGTACTGGTGTGGTGTCTCTTTTAAGTTTATCTGCCCTATATTGCGCGGTAGGTTTACCCGCTATAGTATCTCTATCAGATCTAACAGACGGCTGTAGCCGCCCAGCCTTAAAATCCCGAGCGAGACGCTTCATGTCTCTACGCAGTTTTTCTGCACCGCTGTCGCGACGCACCAAACCACTTGCGAGCTGTCTGAGAAGTTGTTCTATTTTTATCCGCTGCTCACCGCTTGGATCAAGCTCTGGATTTTGTGCAATATCCTCAAGCCGAAGGAGTAGTCTGTTCTTTTTGGCCTCCATCTCTTTTTTTGGACCCTTCTCTGATGGTGGGGTGCTTAAAAATTTGCTACCACGTCGAGGATGATCAGCACGAGCCGTACGATCAACTACCGGGTCAAGTACACCGCGACCCGTCTCGGTCTCTTGGTACTTAACCTGGTCCTTTTGTGGGTACCAGGTTGGAAACAGATGAAATATATAACTAGGCTCGCTAACGTCCGGATCCAGTGCGCCCATCATATAGGCAAAGGTATCAACCGTTGCACTTGGGAAGGCTGCTTCGATTAATGCCTTTGTGGCACGTTGTGTGTCACCACTCTCCTGAATCTCATCAACAATCAAAATGCGCCTCCCGTCCAAAACGTTGCTATCCCCAATCTGAAATATCGCACGGAGCTGTTCTATATCGTCATCTGTTACTTCACGTAAATCACCCGCTCGAGTTGGATCATCTCGCCAAAACAATCTATCAACGTTTATAAACTTAACGTCTGGTTTTTCAGGAATCCGCCGCTTGCCGTCCTCGCCCTTAACTGGTTCCGCAAACTCATCCCACAGCTCTGACATCATCCAAGCTAGCGGACGTGCAGACTTATCAATAAAAATGACTGTATCAAACGGTGGGTTATCTTCGTCCGCGCGCTCACCGTGACCCTGTATAGTTGAAACCATGTCGCCAAATCGCTCGAGGTAATCCTCTAGGACAAGGCGCTTGGTTTCAGCAGATAGCGGGCTTCTTCCCTCATATTTCTTGGCACGAGCATCGG
>JAGQNU010000075.1 GCA_020427905.1 Candidatus Saccharimonadota bacterium
GCTCTAACCAACTGAGCTATGGGCCCTCGTCAGAGTGAGGCCTTGGGCTTACTCTGACGAGTAGACTCGCAGAGTTACGCTTTACAGCACTCCTTCTTCCTCTCAATTTTTGAAACAGGTCGCCGCCTTGGTTTCAAAAATTGTAGAGACCAAGCAAAACTTGGACTTGGTTATTTTCTCATAATAACAGGGGGAAATCAATGCTACTTGTCTTTTTTCTTGAGTGCCTTACGGTGGTCAATCACCATTGCGATGATGGCGAGTACCGCACTCGCGGCAAGGATTGTATTTTGGTATGGATCCAAGAATGAGATGAGCCCTGCGTTCTTGGCCTCTTCCGTCACATACGGAATTGGCGCAATAATCTTCAAACCGAAGTACACTACTAAAAATCCGAGTAACAAGCTTGTGAGCAGTGATATCGTAATTGACTTACGCGTCGCTTTGACGACACTGATCGCGACTACCATGGGTGCAAACGTCAGGAGCAAATGAACCACTACGTTCACATACACCTGCAAAGTGTTATCTTGCGCCGGTATCAAACCAATAACCCAGGCACCAAGTAACTGATCGAGCATGACACCCGCGAGCAGCGCTATAACGGCGACGCCAGCGCTGGTTTGGCGGAGAATTACAACCAGCACAATCAGCATAATAACGACGGGGGAGATAAGATCAACCATACTGCTCATGGTAGCAGATTTAGCATTCGTCAGGTAGATTTAGACTTTTAAAGCTCGAATGCGACTTTGTCGCGATTTTGAAAGTTGTACTTTTTAGCAGATCCTGCGTTCAACTCCAGTACATACTGTGCGGGTTTATCAGATCTAAAGCTCTCTGGGTATGTATCTGGCTGCACGCTCTCCTCGATATGTACGATCCGCTTACTTGAGCTAATCCAAATCATATCAAGTGGGATTCGCGTATCCTTCATCCAAAATCGATAATCGCCGGGTGAGTCATACACAAACAGCATGCCACGATCTACCGCTAGACTATCGCGGCAACACAAACCTTGTTCTCTTTTTTGCGATGTATTCGCAATTTCTACAGTGAACACTTTGTTCTTGATAGAGAGGGGAGTGCCTTCACTATTCTGCGATAATATCGCAACTACAGTAACGACAGCGATAAACAGGATCACTGATCCCACCAACACCCTACGCACCAACGTCACCTTTCACTTTAAGGGTGATATTCTCTGAGTTTTTGCTAACCTCTCTGATAAACGCCTCGAAGAATTGGTGTCCCTGGTTTTTTCCTCGTTTTGCCTCAGGATGAAATTGGACTCCCCAAACTGGAAGCTTTTTGTGTTTGAAGGCTTCTACGCCCGTCTCACTTGTGGCCAGTACTTTAAGATCAGCTGGGACCGATTCTATAGCCCAGTTATGGTACGAGTACACTTGTGCGTCCCGGCCAATCAGTGAGTCTGATGTAATGTCAATGAGCCCTTTCACTCTGTGCTCGAGTTCTACGAGCGTAGCACCGAAGTACGTAGCCAGCGCTTCAGCACCGAGGCAAATGCCAAATATTGGCTTGTTACTCTCAACAAGCTTTTTGATTAACCGCTTGTGAGTGCCGGGATTTAGATGAACAAGCCAGGTGCCGCCACTGATAATTATGATGTCGGCTTGATCGATTAGCTCGTCATGATTGTGGTGTGTTTTTCTAAAGGTAATACTTGAGACATCGTGACACTTCTCCGTAACCAGCTTTGCTATCAGCGGGAGGTGCACGGTGTTATGGTCAATAACATAGATGTTCATAGCAGAATCTCAGTTATGCGCCGACGCGGTCTTTCCTGTTTTTCCGCTTGGCATTCAGCTCGATGTACTCAATCATCTTATCAGCCACATTACGACCAGTGACTTTTTGTATACCTTCAAGACCAGGGTTGGAGTTTACCTCGAGCACCAATGGACCCTTAGTTGATCGTATCAAGTCGACACCACAGATTGGGAGTCCCATTGCCTTTGCTGCCCTAAGAGCAACTTTACGCTCCTCATCAGTTAATTTAATGGCGACACCCTCTCCGCCCTGATGTAGATTACTCCTGAAGTCGTCGTCGAGACTTTGTCGCTTCATACTTGCAACCACTCGGTTACCGACAACAAACGCACGGATATCACTACCGGCGGCCTCCTCAATGTACTCCTGCATCAAAACGTTCACCCCGGACACATAGAAGGCTTGGATCACAGATTTAGCAGCCTTGCGTGTCTCAGCAAGCACCACTCCCTTGCCCTGCGTACCACGTGCGGTTTTGATTATCATCGGTAAACCTATCTGCTCAATGAGATCCTCCACCTCAGCGGTCTCACGACTAATGATCGTCTTTGGTATCATTACGTTATTTTTGGAGAATAGTTGAATACTCCTGAACTTGTCTCGAGACCTGACAATCGCAATTGAACGTGCGGATGTATACACGCCTTGCATCTCAAATTGACGCACGATCGCTGCCCCATACCCAGTCATACCGGGCATGATACGTGGGATCACCGCATCAAAATTATCGAGACTCTCACCTTCGTACATAACCTTCGGCTTATCGGTGTCTACCTGGATGTAACAAAGGTTCGCATTGATAACACGTACAGTGTGGCCACGCGCTACGGCGGCGGCATAGAGCTTCCGCGTAGAGTAAGTTGACCCACGCACAAAACGGCCTTTGCCGTGTGTTAGGATACATATATTCATTTACTTGCCCCCTCTTTTGTTGCTTCAAGTAAACCCTCGGCAAGGGCACTTAACTTTAGATCTATATTACTACCAGTGGCAATCTGTGGTATTGGGTTTGCCTCAAGAAAGAAGTATTGTCCACTCTCGTCAAGCATAATATCCAGCCCCGTAACCTCACGATGCAACACGGTGCTCATCGTTGAGACAGCCTGTAGAACATCATCGCTAAACTCTGCACTCTTACATATACTCGTGGTTGCACCCGCGGATGTGTTATTGAGGTGCGTGTCGTCTGTACCCACACGATGTATCGCAAAGCGCGTCTCACCATTGGTGACAAAAAATCTGTAATCACCATCTTGTGACTTGATGAACTCTTGTGCCATAAATGGGTGACGCTCAGTATGATCGGCCTTAAGTGGTTCAGCATCCTCCCAGCTCTTAAGCAGATAATTAGCGTTACCTCGGCTCGCTTGAGCATCCTTGAGCACTACTGGGAGATCTGCAATAACATCGCCAGACTTAGCTGCATTAATAAGGGTTTTGAATGAGAGAGAAAATACTGTCGCAGGCATTGAAATGTTATTGAGTGCGGCAAGCATCATTTGCGATAACTTTGAGGTAGAGCGTGTGTGCAGCGCCTCGCTGTTAAATTGTGGAACTCGGTGGTGATCAAAATAGAGTGCGAGTGTTAATGCCATGTCTTTTCTGATTGATGCATGACTAAACCAATTGGTCATGAGTACCGCGTCAAAATCCTTTAAGTCTTTGCCGGATTTACTGTCCCAAATCTTTATATTTGAGTTGGATATGTAAAAAACGATATCTTTTAAATAAACAGTGTGTGCAGTCACAGTATCAGAGGCAACACGCTTGAGCCCCTCAGCAATCTGAGTGACCGTCTCCTTTCCGTCGGGGTGAAAATTACGACCAATAAGCAGTACTTGCTTCATAGATACCCTGTTTGCCTTTCGATACTACTATAGCTTATATATCCAACAATATATACATATTTTATCATAGATAGAGGTTTTTGTCTATGCTAATGAAGTTGCAGAGCCCACAGTGTCAGGCAACAAACCAAGCTTCTGCAATATGGATATCCTTATCGGGTGCTGCATGTGTTGGTTTTTCGAGTAGGAGGCCTGCTCTTTCGTATGACATATATTTACTATGTCATATTTTTGCTTTATATGTCAATGATCTACCCTTGTACTTATGTGTTAGTTTTGGCATCATAGTGGTAGTACAACTAACATCAGGAGTAGAAAATGGCAGAAGCTAAAAAGAAACCAGCAGCAAAGAAGAAGGCGGACAATAGCGCCAAAGATATCGAGCAGAACAAGATTTACGGAGTGCTCTCGTATATTGGTATTTTGTTTTTAGTGGGCCTACTGGCTGCACCAGAGTCAAAGTTTGCTAAGTTCCACGCTAACCAGGGATGCGTGCTGTTCATCGCTGCCATTGCAGTAAATGTCGTCTGGATCGTGCCGATCCTGGGTTGGATTGTCGGATTCTTCGGTTGGATTGCCGTACTCGTACTGGCGATTATGGGTATCGTCAACGCCCTCAATGGCAAGATGGAGAAGCTCCCACTCATCGGTGACTTCGAAATTATCAAATAAGGCTCACTGTCGCCAAACCTACAACACCCTACAACCGTGGGGTGTTTTCTATATCCCACCTCTTGCAAGGATCATCCCTGTAGCAGGG
>JAGQNU010000076.1 GCA_020427905.1 Candidatus Saccharimonadota bacterium
CACCGTTGAACAAGTACCCGTTGGCAAGCTATTACCAGACCCTGAGCAGCCACGAAAACATTTTGACGAGGTGCTCCTGGCAGAGCTTGCTGATTCTATTAAAGAACACGGCATAGTACAGCCACTGATCGTTACTAAATCTGAAGATGGTTACATCATCATCGCCGGTGAGCGTCGCTATCGTGCAGCACAAATTGCAGAGCTCACAGACGTACCGGCCATCGTTCGTACCTACGGCGAGCAACAGAAGCTTGAGGTTGCTCTGATCGAGAACATTCAACGACAGGATCTGACGATTCTTGATCTTGCAGCTGCATATTTGAAGCTGCATGATCAGTTTGGACTCAGTTATGAGCAGGTAGCCCAAAAGGTTGGTAAAAGTTCACCAGCCGTAAATAACATTGTTCGTTTGCTGAAGTTGCCGCTCGGGGCAAAACAAGCATTGCATGATGGCAAGATATCTGAGGGCCATGCTAGACAAATTGTTGCACTCAAAGATAAAGAGACGCAATTGGAGCTGTTGAATCTAATAATTACTAAGCACTGGACAGTACGTCAGGCAGAGCAGTTTGTAGTTGGATATAAACAAGCCCAAAAAGCTAAGCAGCCAACCAAAATTGATCGGACTCAGTCCGAGACAGAGGAAACCAAACGTCTCGCAAAGCAGCTTAAAACACCAGTTCAGGTTAAGCATATGGCAAAAGGCGGCCAGCTCATCATCAAGTTCAAGGATGATAATCACCTCAAGAGACTAGTGGAAGATCTGAGCAACTAAAAGAAGCGGGCTTCGTTCAGGGGCCAGATTCTGACTCGGAGCGTGCCGATAATATTCTCCTCGGGTACCGTACCGAGCTCGTTACGTGAGTCGAGCGAGTTGCTGCCCTCACGGTTATCGCCACTGACAAAAATGTGACCTTTTGGCACCCTAATGTCTACATTGCCACTGGTGCGTGGCAGACTATCCTCGTAACTTGTGCCTTCATCGGGGTTGAACCCATTTGGGTGCTCCTGGTTGTAAACAGTGATTGAACCACTTTTGACGACGACGCGCTCGCCAGGGAGGCCGATAACACGCTTAATCAGTTGAAGTTCACTATCGATTGGACTAGTGAAGACAATCACGTCACCACGTTTTGGCTGATAGTCACCACTCGTGATGCCTGATACGGTTTTGCCAAACTTTGAGATGATCAGCCTATCATTTGTCTCCAATGTAGAGTGCATGCTGCTGCCGTACACTCGGTAGCTTTGCAAAAAGAACAGATTGATAACCTGTACAAGTGCTATCGCTATCACGATAGTTATAAAGAGCGAGAGAATGCCACCTTCACGCTTGGGTTTTGGTGCCTCTGCTTCAACCTTTGGCTGGGGAGACTCAGGCGGGAGTGTTATGGTCTGCGGATCAGGTGCTTGTTGAGAGCCAACCGCAGGCTGTATCTGTTGATCAGCATGAATGAACTCCTCGTTGCCCTGAGTATTTTGAGATTTTGGATCCATACGTACCTCAGTATAGCAGCTGCATCTACCTAAATCACGAGCTTTACCGCTTTTGGCTACTACGATATACTTGGAGGAAGTTTTTATGGACAGAAGTAAACGAACACGACAGGGTGCAAGTATAGACGGTTTTGTTCGCCGTACTCCCAGTACAGCTCCCAAAAAACGTGTTGATCTCAATAAGGCTAAGGCAAAAAATCGACCAGAGGGCTTTACGCGCCGTCAGGCGGCACAGAGACTAGAGTTTACGGGTGACACCTGGTCTGATGACAATACGCTACAAATTGAATCTGCACGGGAAGACGCAAAACAGATGAAGACAGAAGACACAAAGCCGCGTTGGTGGCAGTTTAAAAAACGCCGCCAGGCAAAGGCTCAAAAGGAGCAGGACAAGCAATCAAAAAAGCGCAAGATTAAGCGGTACGCACTTGCCTGCGGTGTGATAGCGCTACTCATCGGTGGCTTTTTGGGCTGGAAGTTTCTCAGCACCTCCTCAAAGGTATTTGACGGGAACGTTCTCGGTCTTCTCACAACAACAAAGTTGAAAGGTGAGGATGAGGGTCGCGTCAACATAGTGCTCGCGGGTACGTCCGAGGATGATCCTGGTCATGATGGGGCGACACTGACAGACTCAATCATGCTGGCAAGTATTGATACCAAAAATAACACCGCGTTTACAACCAGTATCCCTCGCGATCTTTGGGTTGAGTATGGTGAGCAGTGTAGCGCTGGGTACGAGGGCAAGATAAACAACGCATATCAGTGTGGCGAGGCAAATGAGTTTAGTGAGCCAGGCTATCCAAAGGGCGGCATGGGGCTCCTCTCGAAAGTGATTAGTGAGACATTTGATATCCCCATTCACTATTATGGCAAGATTAACTACACGGCCTTCCGCGATGCAGTTGATGCAGTTGGTGGCATCGAGATAAAGGTCGAGAGCGATGATCCGCGCGGTATATATGACCCTAACATTCAGCCAAAAGATGGTGGCCCGGTGCGCTTAAAGAATGGTGTCCAAAAGCTTGATGGCATCACTGCTCTGGCGTTAGCGCGGTCCAGAAATGTTGCTGGTGGTTACGGGCTTAGCAGGGGTGATTTTGATAGAACAATGTATCAACGCAAGATGCTAATTGCGCTCAAGGATAAAGCTCTCAGCGTTGGCGTGCTCTCAAATCCGAGCAAGATTGGTAGCCTTCTGGACGCAGCGGGCGATAACGTTGACACCAACTTTAACACCAGTGAATTACGCCGATTGTACGATCTCTCCAAAAAGATTAAGAGCAACAACATTAGTTCTATTGATCTCTCTGACCCGGAAGAAGGTCTTCTGACAACTGGTATGTATAACGGGCAGAGTATTGTGAGGCCATCGGCAGGCATCAAAGACTATAGCGAGCTACAGACATACTTGAAGAGGCTGATGAGCACCGACCCACTCGTTAAGGAGGAGGCGACTGTCGTGATTCTTAATGGTACTGATTCAGCAGGTCTTGCTCAAAAATACGCTGATGTGTTTGCCGAGAAGGGCATCTCTGTGCTCGTAGTGTCAAACGCCAGCACCAATCGAGGTGAGAACATCGTTATTGATATCGCAGGAGACAACCCAAAGACTAAAGCCTACTTTGAGAAGCGGCTCAAAACAAGCGCAACCACAGATACTACTTCGCAGCCCGAAGGCTCACAATACAACGCTGACTTCGTGGTGATTCTGGGTGCGCCAAGCATCGGCCAACTCAGTAATTAATGCTATACTAATAGGTAATATGTTGCAGCCAAAGCGCAGTTTTTGGGGTAAAAAACCCGGTTTTGATACCGGAGATTTACTTCATTTTGTTGTAAATGCCGGGTTCAGCTTTGTTATCGGCGCGATGGTGCTCTATTGGGGTCTCACTCCACTTGCGATGGTGCTCGTCGTACTGAGTAAGTGGCGCATCTTTGCCGTGCAGCCACGATTTTGGATACCAAACATCAAAGCAAATCTTGTCGATGTGGCTGTCGGTATAAGCTCTGTTGGACTTATGCACCAATCGCAAGAGAGTGGCTGGGCCTACGCCTGGATTGTCTTCTATGCAGTGTGGTTGTTATTTATTAAGCCAAAGAGTAGTGAGATTTGGGTCGGGGTACAGTCCTTTACGGCACTAGTTCTCGGGCTTGTGATGTTATTCGGCTCACTCTCACTAACTGAGCACGCATTTGTAGTTTCGGTACTGGTATGGGTCGTGGCTTGGTCATCATCCCGACATTTCTTCAGTAACTTTGATGAGCCACATTATAAGCTGTTGAGCTTGATCTGGGGTCTTACCGTGGTGCAAATTGCATGGTATGCGCTGCACTGGTTGCAGTACTACTCAGCCGGAGGCCTCTTGATCTCCAAGGCCGCCCTCTTGATCTCGATCATGGCAGCAACACTCGGTAGTTTCTACTATGCCCATAGATCCGAGCGCCTGACCAAGAACCTCGTTATTGAGAACCTGGCTCTAAGTGGGGCACTTATCAGCGTATTGCTCTTAACAGCTGGCTGGAGCCCAGTACTGTAACTACAATGATAGATGGAGGTGGTGTGAAGGAACGACGTGTCCGCAGGGCTAACAAAAAAGTACTCATTATCGCGAGTTCACTGCTTTTAATAGCAGTATTGTTGTTCTCCGGGTCTCTTATAGCGATTGGTTATCTGATGGGAACGACGCTTGGTGATGGTGGCGTTCAAGAACGTCAAAAGCAAACTATTGTGTCTGAGGGCGAGGTTATTGCTGACATCGCACAAAAGGTGGGATCAAGTGTCGTGTCAGTGATAACAGAGCAGCAACGCACCATTCAATCAATTTACGGCACTCAGTCAGTTGAGGGTCAGGCTGCGGGTACCGGCGTGATTGTCGATAAGAGTGGCTATGTTCTCACCAACAAGCACGTGGTGCCAGAAGGCACCAACGCTGTAAAGCTAATCCTGTCAGATGGAAGCAGCTACGAGGATGTAGAGATTGTGGGCCGCGACCCACTCAATGACCTGGCAATATTAAAGATACAAGATCCGGCAGATGACATTACCCCTGCGTCGTTGGGAGACTCAGATACGGTGCGTGTTGGCCAGAAGGTGGTGGCTATAGGTAACGCGCTTGGTCAGTTCCAGAACACTGTGACATCTGGCATCATCTCGGGTGTTGGTCGTCCGATAGAGGCCGGCGATGGGTCTGGCTATGTTGAACAGCTGAGCAACCTGTTTCAAACTGATGCAGCAATAAACTCGGGCAATTCTGGTGGCCCGCTCTTAAACTATGACGGCGAGGTAATTGGAATCAACACAGCGGTCGCTGAGGATGCGCAGAATGTTGGCTTTTCCATCCCGATTAACGAGGCGAAGGGTATTATTGCTAGCGCACAGAAGACAGGTACGGTCACACGTCCATTCCTCGGTGTGCAGTTTACGACGATTACCGAGGCGCTTGCTCAGAGTCAGAACCTCCCTGTAGACACAGGCGCACTGATTAGTAGTGGTGAAGGAGCTATTGTAGCGGATAGTCCGGCTGCACAAGCAGGGCTCAGGCCTGGCGACATTGTCCTCAAGATTGATAATGTAAAACTAGATGATCGACGAACTCTTGATAGCGTCATTGGTCGATACGGGGTTGGCGATACAGTCAAGCTGACAATCTTACGAGGCGATAAACGTATTGTAGTCGAAACTAAGCTTGCTGAGGCGCCGAGCCAATAGCCGGGAACACTTGTATCAAATCTTTGTTCTCAGAGCAAATAAAACCAACCTGACTGGCGAGAGCTGTCATCGCCGTATGTTGAGAGGCGAGTGATTCAGTAATGATGCGGGTTGGTTTATTCTTGAGCTTAGAAACCTGGTGCCAAAAGTGCCTGTAATGATCAAGACCGTCTGCGCCGGAGAACAGTGCAAGTGAGGGCTCTCTCCTGATCTCCTCCGAGGTGACAAGGTCATCTGGCACGTATGGCAAATTCGCAATTATAACGTAGGGTCGCGTAGTGGGTATCCTAGGTAAGCTCTTGAAGAAGTCAGACTCGATAAACCGTACTGTTGCCCCAAGTTTTTTGGCGTTGCTTCTGGCGACGTACAGTGCCTTTTTTGAGATGTCGGTGGCGGTGACATGGATATCACCAAGCTCAAGCTTTGCGCTGATTGCCAGGCAGCCTGAGCCTGTGCCAATATCAATTACGGTGTTTATGCCCTCGCTACTCTTTTTCAAGAGCTCTATAATTGCTTCAGATTCGGGGCGGGGGATGAGAACGTTTTCATCTACGATAAATTGTCGATTGTAGAACTCTTTTGAGCCAAGAATGTATGCAAGCGGTGTGTGCTCCGCACGCTGGGTACATTGCTTGTTCGCAGCAGCCAGCTGGTTATCGGATAACTCATCGTTATCGTGGGCTGCAAGCCACTCACGTGATCTCTCAAGTACATGTGCAAGTAGCAGTTCGGCGTCGAGTCGCGCTGAGGTAATCCCGGCACCCTTAAGAGTTGACGTTGTTTCTTTTAACCAATCCTTAACGAGCATTGCGTTGTCTCAGGGTCTCGTAGCTCAGTATGGCGGCAGCAACGCTAACATTGAGTGAGTCGTTTTGGCCGAGCATAGGGATCTGTATTGGCTGGCTGTTCTTCTGCCATAAAGCAGAGAGGCCATCATGTTCTGTGCCAAGCACAATTGCAGCCGGCTGCGATAGATTTGCCTCGGTGTACGGGACTGAGTCCGGACTCAGGAGGGCACCATATGCTTGAATCTCATGTTTTGCCAAAAAGTCGATAACGTTCTCAGTAGTATCGACAGCAACCTGGGTGGTGAACAGTGTGCCAACGCTCGCGCGTATGGCATTTGGGTTGAACACATCAGTTTTAGGGTCGCAGACGATGACACCTGAGGCACCACAACCATCCGCAGTTCTTATGATGGCCCCAAGGTTACCGGGCTTTTCAATTGCCTCAACAATGATAAAAAACGGTGTATCAGCGAAGTTCAGGTCGTTGACTGTTTTAGCGTCAGCCTGAAACACAGCGATGACTCCGTCGCTACCAGATCGGTATGATACCCTCTCGTAGCAATCTTTTGAGATTGTAAATACGTGCTCGTGCTCTACATCGCTAGAGACATCACCAGCTATCTCAGGACATATAAAAAAGGAGTGTGGCTGATAGTTGCCATCAATTGCCATGGCAATCTCTTTAGCACCTTCTACCAAGAAGACACCTTCTTTGCGACGAGTTGAGTTGCTGTGGAGACTCCTCAGCCACTTGATCTTTGGGTTAGCTGTGCTTGTTATATCGATGGACATCGGATGTAATTATAGCATTTTAGTTTGCATACAGAACAATACTATTGACAAATAAGCATAATTACTATATTATGATAACAGGTTAAATATAAACAAAAAAGGAAAACTATAAAATGGCAGAACAAGATTCAGGTCAAGGTAACGAAGCCTATCATGATGTTCAGAGTGATGTCCAGAGTCAAATAGGTCCTGAGCGACAAGATGGTGTAGTGAAGAGTTCGTCTCATAATACATCGATTGGGACGAGGTACAGCGAGAACACCACAACGTCTTATCATGATATGGAGGTAGCGCATACTATTTCACCAGATCCAGAAGCACCCGAGCCTCAGAGTGGTTACTCTGAGGATACAAAGTTGTTTACGACACAGACTGAATTTGCTAACAGGCCAGGTGAGACTATGCAGTCGATTGTAAAGATCGATAATGAAACCGGTGACGTTGTACATGCGTCTAGAACACGCACAGTTAAGAATCCTCAAACAGGTGAGACTGAGACACGCACTATCCCGGTAAACGCTGCTCGAATGGGCAAGGCAGCCCTAAGGCTCTCCAAGATATACGCAAAAGAGCGCGCTGAACAAGAGACCCAAAAAGCTGCATAGGCACTGAACATAGACTGGGGCTGACTATAGCTCCCGGGCAAGTTGAGACTCGTAGGATTGGAGATTGGCGATGAGGTCGTCGATGTCGCCGTTCATGGCGGCGGGGATGTTGCTGCGTGAGTAATTAATCCTGTGATCGGTAATACGGTCTTGCGGGAAGTTATAGGTGCGGATCTTCTCAGATCTATCACCAGAGCCGATCAGTGATTTGCGCTGAGCTGAAAGCTTGGCGTTTTCTTCATCAATTTGCCTTTGGAGGAGGCGAGAACGAAGCACGCTCATTGCCTTCAGTTTATTCTTAATCTGTGACTTCTCATCTTGGTTTGTGACAACAATGCCGGTTGGTACATGCGTGATGCGCACGGCAGAATCGGTCGTGTTGACGCTTTGGCCACCGTGGCCTGAAGCGCGGTAGGTGTCAACCTTCAGGTCTGACTCGTTAATCTCGATGTCGGCTTCTTCAGCCTCGGGCATGACTGCCACAGTGACAGTTGAGGTGTGAATACGTCCCTGACTCTCGGTAGCGGGGATACGCTGTACGCGGTGGACGCCACCTTCAAACTTGAGCTGTTTGTAAGCATCCTCGCCACGAACTTCAATGATAACCTCTTTATAACCGCCGGCATCGTTGGGACTCTCGCTCATGAGCTGGGTCTTGAGGCTGTGTGTCTCGCAGAAGCGGAGGTACATTCTGAGCAGTTCAGAGGCAAACAGGCTCGCCTCATCACCACCGGCACCAGCCCTGATCTCGATGACGGCATTTTTGTGATCGTTAGGGTCTTTTGGTGTGAGTAGCTCTGTCAACTTTTCATCGAGAGCCGCAAGCTTCTCTTGCAGCTCCGGAATCTCTACCTTGGCAAGCTCAGATAGCTCGGCGTCCGAGCCTCGTAGCAACTGCTCGGCATCCGAGAGTTGCTGAGTCAACTTGGCCTTCTCATCAAAGGCGGCAACGATCTCTTTGAGCTCGGCGTGACGCCGGTTCTTCTCACCAATTTTAGGATCGTTAAATGCATCAGGTGCACTAATCTCGGTAGTTAGTTGCTCAAGCTCATCTCGTAATTGCTGATCACTGTTCATCAGTCACACAGTATAACAGATTAGAGCGACTAGATAATCATTGACAAAATTAAGAAAATTTGCTAATATATAATTATGGCAACTAAAACAGAAACACATACACCAGAATACGATGATCTTACACCCGAATCTTTTGAGATAGCTCTTGAGACTGCTCGGTTTATTGAATCAGGATTTCAGAGGCGCGCGGCTGAATGTGGCGATATCGAACGAGCAAGTTGGGGCGTACGACGTGCTGCAGATGATAGGGAGCGCGCAAATCCCGAGGGAATGATTCGTCCCAGTGTTCTTCAGCGGGTTGAGCAAATGCTTGGGGAAGCTCATCAAGAGAAGTTTTTAAGAGACGTGATTGCGAATGGTGGTGACTCGCGTGGTGTCGATAATAAGCATGTAGATTTTGCAACCAAAATGCGCGTACATACCGGGTCTGACGACCCTCGCGAGTTCGAGGAGAATATCAGAGTGGCACAAGGCATACTTGATGGCAGTATTTCTCAAGAAGAGCTTAATGCAATTTGGCAGGGTGGAGATATCAGCAAAGCTGTAGCTCGGGCACTTGCCAAGTGATGACTACCTGTAGCGGTTATAAAAACAGAAACAAAAAATCGTAAGTTTTAAAAGCAAACACCGCTTGATTGATACGAGCGGTGTTTTTGATTGACTCGGCTATTTATCTGACTCGTCTGCGACGACTTCAGCGCCAGAGTCAGCCTTCTCAACCTCTTCTGGTGCGTCAGTTTTTGTCTCTTCTGATTTTTTTGCTTTCTTAGCAGGCTGCTTAGCTGCTTTTTCTGCTGCAGCTTTGCGGGCTTCGAGTGCCTTTTTAGCAGCTTCGGCACGGGCTTTAAACTTATCAACGCGACCTTCAACGTCAACAATCTTTTCTTCGCCAGTGAAGTAGGGGTGAGATGCGCTGGAAATATGAACTTTTATAAGTGGATATTCATTGCCGTCTTCCCATTTGATGGTTTCATCGGTTGGGGCGGTTGATTTTGTAAGAATCTTAAAATCACTAGATGTATCTTGGAACACAACTAGGCGGTAATCTGTTGGGTGCAGATCTTTCTTCATTGATATTCTCCTGGCCATTAGAGTGAGCGGTTAGCAGTGGCCGGCTGCAGTCGCTTTTTTACAACCCGCCAATTATATCTGTTACAAACCAAAAAATCAAGCTATACTAACAAGTAAATGGCATACAGAAAATCACAAGCTGCGGAACTATCAAATACCGAGATGCTAAAGGCTATCGGTAATGTCTTAAAGATATCGTTTAAGATATCGCCATCAGCTATTGGATTTAAGTTCATCGGTAGTTTGCTTGATGCGGTACTCCCACTTGTGACGGCATTTTTGGCAGCCCAAACCATCACCGAGATCACGCGGGCTTTTGCGGGTGAGAGCGGTGCACGAGAGACTGCCCTCATCTACGTGTTTTTAACGGCAGCGGTCGGGCTCCTCTCAACACTCAAAGGCAGCCTCTCAAATTATATTGATCAAGTTGTGCGCTTTAAGGTTGAGTCGCGTATATCAGATATGCTGTACGAGCGGTTTGTGCAGCTTGATTTTTGGCGCTACGAGGACAAGAAGTCGACTGATTTGTACGATAAGGCGCAGGACTTCTCGAGCTTCTTTGCGTACGTATTTGATAGAATCGCACGGCTACTCACGTCACTTTTTAGTGTTGGTGCAGCAATTATTGCTCTCGGTGTTGTCAGCCCTTGGCTTTCAGTTATACTCTTTGCCGCGATTATCCCGGGTATGGTTGTACAGTACAAACTCTCCCGTTTTCAGATTAAACACTGGCGTGAGAATGTCACGGCAAGACGCAAAAAGAACTACATTGAGTACAATATGATGCATCCAGACAACATCTCTGAGTTACGTCTGTATAACCTGGCAAACACCATGCTGGCGCTCAGAAAAAAGTATCGAGACACCGATCAGGGCGCTCGGCTTGTCTTTGAGCGCAAGTTCTTAAAATGGCGCGCACTCAGTGATAGTTTAGAAACCGCCGTTCAGCTTGGTAGCTTGCTTTGGGTGGTCATCAAAATAGCCAATCGACAGCTCCCGATCGGACAGTTTGTTTATGTACAGCAACTGGTTGGCACTGCGCTCAGCTCAGCTGGATCATTTATATCTGAGTATGGATCCTCTGATGAGGACCTTGCGAAGCTTCGTGATTACAATGAGTTTATGAATCTACCAGCACTTGAGAATGGCGCTCGCACACTTACAGGCCTGAAAACGATTGAGTTTAAAAACGTCAGTTTTAAATATCCGAGTAACAACAAGAGTGTGCTCAATAACATCAGTTTTAGGGTCGATGCCGGGCAGCACATTGCACTGGTAGGAGAGAACGGTGCGGGTAAGAGCACGCTGATCAAACTGTTGCTGCGCTTATATGAGCCAACTTCCGGAGAGATTCTTGTTAATGGGGTTAACCTGAAGGATTATGATATTGACTCGTGGCATAAAGTGATTGGTGTCCTGCAACAAGATTTTGCTCGTTTTCACTTTCTGACACTTGGAGAGAATGTGGCGTATGGCAACATCCACGTAAAAGAGAGCGATAAGCGACTTTCTGGGGCGCTTGCAGCTGCAGAAGCCGACGAGGTGGTTGCAGACACACCAAAAGGTCTTGATACACCAATGGGTACCTGGTGGGAGGAGGAGGGTGGAGCTGAGCTATCCGGTGGTCAATGGCAGCGGATCGCATTAGCGCGCAACTTCTACCGCCAGGCACCAATCGTTATCTTGGATGAGCCAACCTCTGCGATTGATGCTTTAGCGGAGAGTAAGATATTTGATCGATTATTTGATCCAAAGAACAAAAACACCTTGATTGCCATCAGCCACCGACTTACAACAATCGAGGGTGCCGAGATGATCTACGTACTTAAAGATGGTGAGATTGTACAGCATGGCGTGCATACAGAACTCGCAGCCGAAAAATCTGGCCAGTACGCCACTATGTTCCGTCGTCAGCTCAAAAAGAAGGGTTGATTACAGTAGCTGCATCTGTTATAATTAGTGAGTTATCAATAAAGCAGCGGGAGAGAGAATCCTTCTGGTTGAGCGAGACTTCTCACTCATCTCAGTTGCTCACTCGTGAAGAACGAAAGGATTTATCATTATGGCAGTATCTGTCGATATTAAAAAACTGCTTGAGAGTGGTGCCCACTTTGGCCACACAACAAGCCGGTGGCACCCTAAGATGGCACCATATATTCATAGTAAACGTGCGGGTAGTCACATTATTGACCTCACACAAACAGTAGAGGCGCTCGAGGCCGTGCTTCCACTTATTACTAAAACCGTGGCTAAGGGCCAAAAAGTACTCCTTGTTGGCACGAAGCGACAGGCAAAAGACCTTGTCAAAAAGGCTGCTGAAGATACAGGTATGCCTTATGTTGTGAATCGCTGGGTTGGCGGCATGCTTACTAATACCACTACCATGAACAGTCGCATCAAGTACCTGCAGGATCTTGAAAATAAGATGGCCAGTGGCGAGCTTGCTAACCGTTACAACAAGCTTGAGGTGCAGCGGTTCCAGGAAGAGATCGATCACATGAACGGTCTATACGGAGGCATCAAGGGCCTTCAGGGTAAACCTGGCCTCGTCTACGTCACTGACGTAGTAACCGATCACTTGGCAGTTAAAGAGGCCAAGCGTCTTAATGTGCCGGTTATTGGTGTTGTTGATAGCAATGCTGATCCAACAGGTATCGACTACGTTATTCCTGCCAACGATGACGCGCTGAAGGCGATTCAACTGCTTATTGACTATGTCGTTGCCGCAATCAACGAGGGCAAAGCATCACAAAAAACCGTTAAGGCCGAGAAGGAGTAGGGATGGCAGTATCAATTGAAGAGATTAAGCGCCTTAAAGACCTGACAGGTATTGGCCTGACTGACGCAAAAGCTGCGTTGACCGAGGCTGATGGTGATTTTGATAAGGCACTTGAGGCACTCCGTAAAAAGGGTATGACTAAGGCTGAGAAGAAGGGTGAGCGCGAGGCTCGCCAGGGTACTGTAGATAGCTATGTGCACTCAGAGCGGATTGGCGCACTAGTTGAGGTTAACTGTGAGACTGATTTTGTGGCTCGCACCGATGGTTTCAAAAGCTTTGTACGTGATATTGCCATGCATGTTGCTGCATCAGCGCCAGAGTTTGTATCTGTAGACCAGGTTCCAGAGGATGAGCGTGAGCGTGTCCGAGCTGAGTTTGTTGAGAAGGCAAAAAATGACGGCAAGCCAGCAGAGATGATCGACAACATTGTCGAAGGTATGTTAAAGAAGCACTTTGCTGAGAAGTGTCTGCTTGACCAACCCTACATCAAGAACCCTGATCAGACAGTCGGTGACTACCTTAAAGAGAACATCGCAAAGTTTGGCGAGAACACCGTTATTCGTCAGTTCAGCCGCATCGAACTTGGCGAAGTAAACTAGATTTTGGTGATTGGTACACCGATAGCCCTGGTATACTGGATATATTAAGGAGATGTATGGATTTAGGAAGTTACACGAGTAGGATGCAAGGCGCTGTGACTCACTTGCAAGATGAGCTAAAAAAGGTACGAACTGGCCGAGCTCA
>JAGQNU010000077.1 GCA_020427905.1 Candidatus Saccharimonadota bacterium
ATAATCTTGGCACTCTGTGAGAACTGCTTTTGCATACTGGCCGTCATCTGTGCCTGACTATCCGCCAGCTTCTTATTGATGTTTTCCTGCAAACTCTCTTTAAGCTCGCCGACACCCTTGTTGAGATTGTCGAGATCTGTCTTGAGCAAGCTGGTTGCCTGACTATCGCCTTGGTTCGATAGCTTCTGCGTCANAATGAAGATAATAATCGCAAAACCTGCAATCACAACCCCCATCAACACCATTAGCAACGTTTCCATATTTGTTATTATAAGTGACAATGGTCAAAGCCACAAAGACGATACAAGAGCTTATTGAAAAGCCGCGCCGTGAAATCGAGAACATCCACGATGACGTTGGCGAAGACATGGTTGAACACGCTGGTGTTACAAAGCAGTCGTTTGAAATTCCTGCTGGCAAATACCGCTATATCGATATTTCTGACTGCACGTTCGTCGATTCATTCATGAATAACGTCGAAACGTTCCGCTCGATCGTTTTACGGGTTAGTTTCACTGGCGCTCAGATGACCGGTTTGCAGCTGGCAGAAGGTGCGGTGACGGATATGGTGTTCAAGAACTGTCGTATGAATCTGACAAACTTCCGTAACGCCAAGTTTACTCGGTGCACTTTTACTGATTGCGATCTACGAGAAGCTGACTTTGGTGGCTGCACATTTGAGAACGTATTGTTCGAGAGTTGCCAACTTGATGAAGCCGAGTTCTCAAATGCTCAATCGAAGCGGCTTGAATTTGAAGATTGTCATCTTGGCTCTATCAAGGGGGTATCGGGCCTTCGTGGAGCCCTGCTTGATGAAACCAACATCACCGAGCTCGCCCCGCTCTTTGCCACCGACTACAACATCACCGTTCGCGAATGAGCATAGTATGCAGCCAGCAGGGTCTCAGACTAGAGTGCCGGTGTAGCCATCGAACCAATCGTACTTGATACGGTCTTTCGGTACCCCAGACTCATGCAAGCTCTCACCTATGCTCTCCACAAACTGTTGTGATCCGGCAATGTATATCAATCGTTCTTCAATATCAGGGACCTTCTGTCGGATGTTCTCAGCATTCAGTCGTTCACCGATTGAACGAACCAAGTTCATCTCATCGTCCTTATCCGCTAGCTGAGTGATTTCTTCAAGAAACGGGCACTGCTCGTCTTGGCCCGCCCACAACAAGGTCACTGTATTTGATAGCCCATTGTTTACTCGTTCGACAATGCTGCTTCTAAACGGAGTGATGCCAAGCCCGCCGGCAATGTAGAGTTTTTTTGCAGGCTCGTCTTGCCAAACAAAATCACCGCCAAGCTGGTCAGGCTCTACAATCTCACCGGTTTCAAGCACAGCTAACTTCTGCTTAAAGCGACTCTCCCCAATAAAGGTTGTCAGCTGAATATGATTCTCGCTCGGTGCTGAAGAGATTGTAAAAAGCCTCTCCGCCTCTGCCGGTGGTATATCTGGAAGCGTGTAATTGATGTATTGCCCCGCCTCCCAAACCATGGGTTCTTGTGGCTCAAATATGAATGAATAGATAGTATCGCACTCGTGCTTTTTTTCAACATATTTTAACTTCATGCCAACTAGTATAGCGCAAAGTCTTGACACATTTTTAGTTAGTGACTAATATATTTAGTGACTAATGGAAAAGATAACCAACAAACGAAAAGAACTTTTTGAGCAGATCATGCTGGCCATGAGTGAGCTGCATCGTCGCTTTGCAACCCAACGCGACGGCTTTTTGGCGCAATTTCAGATCAGTCGTCCTCAGCTTGACCTGCTTTTTGCAATCAAACACTCCTCCCCTACTACTGGCGAGCTTGCTGAACTCTTTTCTATTACGCCCTCAGCCGTATCTCAAATGGTGGCACAACTGGAGCGCAAGGGCTTGGTTGCCCGCTCAGTTGACCAAGATGATAAAAGAGTCACGCGCGTTCAGCTTGCACCCAACACCCGGAAGGTTTTCAAGGACATGCGAGATCAGTTTGTATCACACCTCAGCGGCAAATTCTGTGCGGTATCTGATACCGAACTAGAGACCTTACTGCAGATATTACATAAAACAATCAGTCAAACCGAAAAGGAGGCATAATGGAGAAAGTCAAAGCAAAACTACAGCAAAAGGGGCTACGAAAGTGGTTGCCGTTAATTGTGCTCTCATCGGCAATGATGATTATTATCATCGACACCACGGTACTTAACGTCTCGATCCACAACATTCTGATTGACCTGAAAACGACAGTCCAGAGTATTCAGTGGGTAATATCAGCCTACGCACTCACCCTGGCCGCATTGACTAT
>JAGQNU010000078.1 GCA_020427905.1 Candidatus Saccharimonadota bacterium
GGCCTTCGGTTATTACCGTTGTTAGATTGGAGGGGTGATGTGCCACCACCGGACCCGGTGTCAGTGCCCGTGCCAGTGTCGCCACCAGTTCCGGTATCGGTTCCGGTATCGCCATCACCGCCATCACCAGACCCTGAGGTGGTATCCTCTTCGGTGTCCGGAGTTGTTGGTTTTGGTGCAGGGGTTACTTTGACAGGCGCTGGCTCCTCTACCTTCTCGTTACATTTTTTGGTTGGGAGTGTGCCAGGGCGGAAGTACTCAGTCAATGTGCTACTGCCGCTACTGGTCTCAGCTAGTGCACCGCTGCTGCGACAGATCAGTCGAGCGGTGATCGTGCGTGGAGGAGTAAACTCCTCTTTTTTAGTGCCCGACAAGGCTTGGTTCATGATACTGCGCCAGATGGGTCCTGCACCGCTTGAGCCTGCCACGCGACTCATTGGTGTATTGTCGTTGTTACCAACCCAGACTCCCGTTGTAATTGTTGGTGTATAACCGATGGTAAGTGAATCCTTGTAGTCCTCTGTTGTACCTGTCTTGACTGCTGCCAGTCGTCCGCCACTGAGAGTAAGGCTGGAGCCAAAGGTCGGAGCTCGTGCAGTGTTGTCGGAGAGCATTGATGACATGATATGGGCTGTCTCATCACTAATGACCTGATCATCTTCTGGTTCGTATGTGTAGATTTCCTTCTTAGATTTATCGGTGATGGTTCGAATGTATGAGATCTCATTGTGCTGTCCGGTGTTGGCCAAGGTTGCAAAGGCATCGGTCATCTCTGTAAGTGGCACAACCTCGGTACCGAGTGCCATTGCAAGACCGGCGTTGTCAGCATCATCAAGCGTAGTGATGCCAAAATCTTGGGCAGTCTCAATGGTTTCGGCTATGCCAGCTTGTTGCAGCGCTTTGATGGCAGGGATGTTGTATGAGTTAGCGATTGCTGTTCGGGTCGTGACGTCACCGTGGAATCTTAAATCATAGTTTTTTGGTGTATAGCCACCAAAGTCAGTAGCTTCATCTTTGAATATAGTAGCAGCAGAAAAGTCACGGTTCTCGATACCGGTGGCATACACGATTGGTTTAAACGATGAGCCCGGCTGGCGCTTAGCGGTAGCAGCATTGAATTTACCAAATTGATCATTGTTCCAATCTGCGGAGCCAACCATTGCTCGCACCTCTCCAGTGCGAGAGTCAAGTACGACTGCAGCCCCGTTGGTAACGTTTTGTGATGCTAAACGATTCACCTGTGTCGTTACGGCCTCTTGTGCAATGTTCTGCCAGTCCAGATCAAGCGTAGTGGTGACAACATATCCGGACCTCGCGACGCGCTCCTCTCCGTACTCCTCTTCAAGTTCATCTTTCACCATCAGCGCAAAGTGTGGCGCATCAAAGTCCTCCTCTGCCTCAGGTGGTGCGTACGCGAGTTCTGTGGCCAGTGCTTGGGTCTTCTCATCCTCTGTAACATAGCCATCCTCTACCATGCGCCCAAGAACATAGTTTTGACGTATCTTAGCCTTCTCAGGGCTGCCAGTTATTGGTGAGTAGGCAGATGGTGCTGGCAGTAAGCCGACAAGCATGCTGGACTCAGCTAATGTCAGTTCACTGGCAGGCTTACCAAAGTAGGTTTGAGCGGCATCCTCGATACCAAAGGCACCTTCGCCAAAGTAAACAGAGTTGAGATACATCTCCAATATTTCATCTTTGCTATAACGTCGCTCTATCTCGATCGAGAGCACGAGCTCCTGATACTTTCGCAAATAGTTCCGATCCTTATTAAGTAGTGCGCTTGCAACAAGCTGCTGGGTTAAGGTTGAACCACCATTATCGATACCACCCGGCTTTACGTTCTGCCAGAGGGCATTACCAATACCGATCGGTGAGAACCCGCCGTGGCTGTAGAAGTTTTTATCCTCAGAGGCGATGAGCGCTTGCTGCGTGTGTTTTGGTACCTGGCTGATCGGGATGACGGTATTGTTATTGGCGTTATTAAACTCATAGAACACCTTACCGTTACGATCCAGAAGCGTAACGCCGGTCTTGTTCCGGTTCATGATCTCCTCTTTACTACCAAGAGAGTTTGCAAAGAATATGGTAGTAAAGAGTGCAATCGCAAGCAGTACCGCGACGCCGCTGGCACCGACGATTGTCAACTTCTTCTTGCGTGACATACGACGAAACTTCTGTACGGCCGGTATGCGGGCAATCCAGACTGGTAGAAGGCTGTTATGTACAGATCGTCTGGCGCGAATCTTTTTATCGCGACGATACGGTTGCTTGGGGTGATACTGCTTTTTTTGCTTCATATATATGATGTGCGCAGATGCGGTGGAATCGACTGAAATCTACCATACTAGTATACCCCATTTTGGCCTTTGTAAAGGTGATAGTCTGAGAATAAGCTGTGGTATACTGCGAGCATGACAGTCAATGTAAATGTAGAAACAAAAAACATCATTAAAGTCTTTACACTCGCGGTGCTCTTTACTCTGGGCGTGTTTGCGATCTTTAAGATGTACGATGCCTTGGTGCTTATCGCTACCGCACTCTTTTTTGCACTTGCCTTAAACCCTGCAGTGAGCTTTTTGAGTAAATACACACCTAAAAACAAGCGTGGCCCAGCGGTAGCGCTTGTGATGATTAGCGCAGTTGTACTACTTGGTGTGGTGATATTCTCAATCGTTACCCCAGTTGCTAATGAGGCCTCAGAGTTTGCCGATAGCGTTCCGCAGCGGATCGAGGAGATCAAGAGTGGTGATAATTGGCTGGGAGCCACGATTCAACGCTTTGATCTACAGGATGAGGCAGAAAGTCTCGTTAACACTGCTGAAAAGAATGTGAAGAACTTTGCGGCGTCTGCAGTTGCACAAATCGGCCGATTTGGTAATGGCCTCATCACTACAATTACCGGCTTTGTGATGACGGTCTTAATGTTGCTCAACGGACCACAACTGATGAAGAAGGTTATGGATAAGGTATACCGAGACGAATCTGACCGCGAGAGACACACTAAGCTCTTCGGTCGCATGTATAACGTCGTAACTGGGTATGTGATTGGCCAGGTAACACTTGCAACTGTTGCATCTCTCTTTGCGCTCGGTATGCTCTTTATACTTAAGGTCCCATATCCTTTGCCACTCGCTGCCTTCGTGTTCTTGTTTGGCTTGATACCTCTGATTGGAAATACGCTTGCAGGCATCCTGGTTGTTGCACTGACACTGATCTTGAAGGATGGCGTCGCGGCGGTTGGCATGGGTGTATTCTTCTTGATCTATCAACAGATCGAGAATGCCACGCTGCAGCCAGTAGTCCAGGGTAAGACTGTGCAGATGCCGACGCTCGTTATATTTGTATCAGTTATCCTTGGCGTTGCCTTTATGGGCCCAATCGGTGGTCTGTTTGCTATCCCCGTTGCTGGCTGTGCCAAGATTCTCCTCGTTGATTACCTTGATCATCGTCCTAAAAAGCACACAGAGTCACCTACAAAACTCGCAGACAAGCTCAAGCACCACGTCAAAAAAGCCGTCAGCTAACACTAGCTACGTACACTACCCCTAGCGTACCTACACTACAGGTAGCGTATTGATCTTATACTGATTTGAATTCAGTAAGTTTTTTCAAAAACTCTGTTTGATCGAATGTATCGATCTTCGCAATAACTGGATCGAACTGAGATTTGATCTTGTTAATCTCCTCCTGGCTGACACCCAAGAAGAACTTCGTTTCAACGCCGTTTGGTGTGTCGTCTCGTTCAACTTGCATGAGGCCATATAGCTCACCATTACCAATAAAGACATCGAGATCGTGCCCATCCTCACTTTTATAGCCTATGATGTAGCCATAGTGGGTTGGATATGTGACACCGAGCACTGGGTACTCTTCAGGGCTATCAACGAATTTTTTGTAGCTTCCGCTTGGATTTTCAATAACGATCTGTAAATCAGAAATGTTCATGAAGCACCCTCGCCTCTTGGCACGAGTTTGTTGGAGTAAATAACATTTGCAAATG
>JAGQNU010000079.1 GCA_020427905.1 Candidatus Saccharimonadota bacterium
CGTAGGAACTCTTCAACGGGTGTACCTTAAATTTCTGTAATACCCTGTTGTTCACAGCGCTGAGCAATAGCCTCAGAACCCTCATTGGTCCATAGTTCTCTTGCCTCGCTTGTACTCAAGCCGAGACTATAACCTAACTGTTGCGCACTGAAGCTGTCTATCGGAGGACAGGCAATGGCAACAAATTCCTCTGATGGGATACCTGTTCTAAACATTTGTTCGTTACCAGCCGAGAAGCGGCCCTCAGACTGACGCTGTAATAACTCTTCGGGTGACTGTCGACGATCCCACTTTTCGGGCCTTACTGATCCATATGAATCTTCTTCGTACGCATACCAGTCTGTCCGGTCATATAGTCTTGGACCCATGACAATCGTAGGCCCAGGGACTCTTTTGTAGGGCGCATTGCCGCTCCCCTCAACAACTGTTCGTACAAACACACTGTCGGCGCCACCAGTACCAAAGTCTTCCGCGGTAGACATACCCGTAACAAGTAGTCCTCTCCTAAACCGCTCGTGGCTCGACATGAGCCCACCCGCCTGTAATAACCTGACAATCCGATCTGGTGATGAGGCGGTATGCATAAGGGCAAATTCACCATACTGAGCCTCGTATTCTGCTGATCGGCCCACCTCAACCATGGTGTGATAGCCAGGGTATACCTCTTGACGCACGAGCCGCGCAGCACGCTCAGCATCCTCTGGCCGAACCGGACCAAATGGTAGTTTGTGGTGCCACCTGTTTCGTTGGTCTTTATACTGCTGCTCAGCCTCTTGGGTTGGTACACTTAAGCCTTCTGTCACACCCAGAATATTAGTCATTACATCACTGATACGCTCTTCAATCTCCTCTTGGCTTTGTGCATCCTCTCCCTCTTGATAGGGGATCTCTATCTCCACCAAGCCACGAGCTGCTTGAATAATACTCTTACCACTCCAGCTACCCTCGTCCTTCTCGGCGGTAGCAAGTCTAATTACCAAGCCGTTGTAGTGGATCTCAACTGCTTCACATAAAGTGTATGATCCCTCACCGGTAGCACTCTCATACTCTATCTTGGCGCCATGTACAACCTCAACACCCTCAATCTGGCTAATTGCATCAAGCTCGCCCAGAACCACCTGTGATTGGTGCTCGGTAAGTTTGAAATTGGCATTAATATGACCCTCAGCACTACAGTCAATAAAGCTGATCTCCTGGTTCTCAAGGTGGGTGCTATCACTTAAAATAACCTCTCGGGCCCGTATGCCTAGCTCAGCTACATTAGCCCGACTCTCCCCAAGACCCTCTATAACCGCACCGAGCCTGCCACGAGGGCCTTGAGTCTCTGGGGTCGGTTCTGAGCCGACAGCATCAAGCTGAAATCGCTCTATTAAAAACTGGCGGCGCCCAACAAGGCTCTGGACGAGGCCCTCGGCTACATCTCCCGTGGCACCAGACTCCTCAACAATCGTGCGAATATCAGCCTCTGTGAGGTTCTCGACGAGGTGTTGTGCTTGCGCCGCCATATCAGCCTCCGTAAGGCCCTCAAATACCTTACCCGCTGGGAACGACGGATTAAGCATAGTTGTCAGCTCTGGTATATCGTCTGCGGGAAACTCCTTTGGCCCACCCTGAGCACGAAAGATCATTGCACCACCGTTATCTACACGGCACGGGCCATCACTGCTCATAACAATGTTGTCATTAACAAGACCGACAACGTCCCAGTTAGCAAGGTAGGCATCTGCCACAAACCCAGCGCGCACAGCAGGGTCATCATGCATCTCTGCCCCAGACATATCGCGTGGCTCATCTATAGCAGTTGCTGCAATAGCATCACGACCATCAACCTGAATAATCTCCGATCGTACTGCGCTGATGCCAAGTTTTGCGTAAATCGCGTTGGCAATGTACTCAACTCGAGCCTGATCCATGTTCTCGTAGAACTTTACGTAGAGACGCTCACCACTCGTTTGGTCCTCATACCAACCACCCTCGTTAGAGCCCAGTTGCTGACCAACCTTTACGAGCATCTCGCGGGCTACAGCCTCAGCCTCTTGCTCAATAGCGGCAACGGCTTGCTGGGCCTCGGCATCAAGCGGCACATCCTCAGCAGCTGTATCCCCAGCAAACACCTTCTCTTTGAGTTTGTGTGCCCACTGGAGTAGCTTTGGCTTTGAAACTGTGCCATCAGCCTCGACAGGTGAAGCATCACCCTCAAGTTGTTGCTCAAGCTCAGCCGCAGCTTCGGCTTCAGCCTGCTCCTGATCAAGGGTAGTGGTGCTCCCAGACTCAAAGTTCATTGGTTGCTCCCGTCTCTACAGAGTAGGTACCGCCAGCGGCCTGCTGTTTGATCTGATCAGCGTGTGTCTTTAGTTCAAGTAGACGGTTCTCAAGTAATTGAATCAATCTCGCAGCTTGCTGGTGTTCCAGCTCTGGGAGTTCTACTAAATCTGTGGTGGAGATTTTACGCATGTTTGTTTTTTTGACTTTTTTTGTGGTGGTTAAACTAATTTGATATTAGCATTAGTACTTTAATTTGTCAATAGTTTATAGAACTATTATCGGGTTTTGTCACGTAGGTGGTTTATCTCAACTCTTAGCACCCCTATAAATACCTGGGGTACTAGGTACCGGAGGCTCTATGATGCTCGTTGTTTAGCGGCTCGTACGAGCTCGCGTATTCTCTCTGGAACAAAAATACCAGAGTATGGCTCCGTCTCTAGACTTGAAGCCACTAGAATCTGGTCAACGTTCCCGATGTAGTCTTTGATGTTATCGGCGCTGATCCCACTCGCAACAGCCAGTGGCTTGTTATGTTCTTCAGCAGCCCGCTTCATTGCTGCAATCTTAGTGGGGGAGGGGGCTTCATTTGTACCGGGTCCACTGGTAGTCACCACATCAAGAAACGACTCAAGATCTCTCACTTGAGTCGCAGCTGGTTGTGCATCATCGGTATATGATGGTGTGTACTTGAACGCAACACCACCGAGTAATTGTATCTTATCAAGCTGAGGGTTTTTACGCCGCACGGCATCAAGCTTGTTCATGTATGCACGGTTTAAAATTGGGTCATCTGTGAACCCGGTAATGTCATCAAACCACAACGCGTCTGGTGGCTGATTAATGTAGCCGAGTTCGAGAGCCCTATCAGTAAGACGGTAACCGCTTAATGGGTCCGTCAGATAGTTAAGCCCGATGTATCTGTCACCGTAAGCGGCACGAACTGCCTTGTAGTCATCTAGTAAATCAATTGGTCCCCCGGTGTGCTCTATCAAAAACACCCCATCCGCACCCTCGTCAAATGCTATCCCAGCCTGCTCAACAGCTTGCTCGGGGCTTGAGGCATGTACTACTGGTGTAACTCTCATGAATCACCTCCACGCAGGTAGGAAACAGCACGAGTCAGTAGGCTGTTAATTATCTCAAACTGTTGGTTGGCATCTTGTTTGTAGCCACTACTTATCTTTGCAGGTGCGAGATCCGCTTGGCCCATGTCAACCGCTGCCTCTCTGCCGAGATGCACGACCTCCCATAGCGTCTCGTTAACCTGCTCAGCTGTTTGCACAATATTTGAGCGTAACTGATCTGGCTCATCCGTTTGTTCACCAAGGTGAGTGAGCATAGACATGAGAAAACCCTGCTCATAGTCGTTAAGCTCATGCATGCGGTGAACGCGCTGCCCTAAACTCACCGCTTGATCACGCGTCCGCTCATTAGGGTCATCAGCAACCTCTGTAAGAAGCTTGTCCTTGTCTCGATTGTGTGCGGTGAGGAACGCTACTATGTCATCCTCGTACTCTTTGTACGCACCCTTGGAGTTATCGTCGAGCACGATTGGTAGGCCGTCTTGGAGATGCGCTATCATGCCCTTGGCTTTAAGAAGATAGTTGCGGCCAACAAACCGAAGCTCGCAGAGTTCAAGCCGTTTTGCCACCATACTATCTGGGTGTCGGCTGGCGTCGTTGATAATCTTCTCAACGAGTTGTGTATCACCTTGTTGTGCGGCACGTTCGAGTGCATCCTCAATCTTATTCATGCGGAACCCTTCTGGTTGGTTTGTTGGATACGTTGCCATAATTATACCTTCTCCCTCCTGTGTTTCGCCAACTCTGTGTTGCGATCCTCAAGAGTAGTCAGGCGCGTGAGGGGGTTTCTTCGGTATGGTCGGACGATGTTTGTTAGTCCAGGCATCTCCACCTTACCCTTGGATTTTGTGGGGGTTCTGCGCATATCACCCGCAATACCTTCTATGTATGTCCACTCAAAGTCATAGTCAACTGATGAGTGCGCACCCGTCTCATAGGCGCCGTGGCTGGTATAATGTGTTGCTAGTCGTGATTGGTGACTTCTAAAATACGACTTGATTGGAATCCTAAGACCGTAATCAACAAACCCGGTCTCGAGTCTTTTTGGGGGGCACGTTACGAGGTTTATCTCAATACTTGACTTATACTTTTGTGTCGCCTGATCATGAAGCAACTCTGAGGCGGTTGATGACATCTGCTGACCACTGATTACCCAGTCATCGAGCAGTATAATCTTCACGTCTTCGGGGTCAGCGGTAAGATCGTCAACCTCAGTAGTGATCCGTCCCTCAAACTCTTTGATTTCTTCATCCGTAAATTCTTGCAGAACGCTATCGAGCAAGAACTCTCCACTCTTTACTATCTCGCTGCGCTTCCCGCGCCTAACACCAGCGATAACACATAGTTGCAGATTTGGATTGGCACGTAGTTGAGACTTCCAATATATAGCGATACCCCGTACCGCCTCTTGGCGCTCCTTTTCACCAATGAACGTAAGGTTCTCTAGTATATCCTCAGCACGTTCACGCTGCTGATCATGTGAAGACCCAGCAGCTTCTGCGGCTTGTACATAATTTGTAAGAAAGTTGATAAAGTGCTGGGTAGCAACGTGCTCTGTCTCTGTTATCGTTGGTCTACCATCAGGATCTGAGCCGCCGGTCGAGTACTCTGACTCAATACGTGTTACCCTTGTTGTCCGTGTGCTGTCACGTGCAATCTCAGCAAGGCGTGGCGCATCACACACAAACCCATCACTCTCGAGCGACCCAATAATCTCGGCTTCGTCGCGCTCGACAAAGAGCACGGGAACCTCTCCGGCTTGCGGGGGCTGGTGTGACAGTGGCCAATTGCGTAAACTAAGCAAAAACGAACCAAAGGATTGCTTAGGTGTGCCGCTCTCGCGATCTGGCTGGACATCCTTGGGGACATCCCTTCGTCTAGTGACGGGACCAGCATCTTGGCTTGGCGACACGGGGTCGCCCCACCAGTCTTCGTCATATTCGACCTCCTCGGTCTCGCCCATAGAAGGTACACCGCCATCTAGGGATGGTCCAAGCGGCTCGCTCCACACCGAACTGTGTTCTCCGACAGGGTAGTCGTCTACGCTATCGGGGCTTTGGAGTGGTGGATCTAATCGTTCTATCATTGGTGTTATTTGTTTGTTTTTGTTAGCCTAGTTCATATACAATATTAGCATAACCATGATCATATGTCAATAATATGATTTTGTTTCTAGTTGATTGGGCTTGTATCTGTTATATTAGTTTGAGCTGGAGAGGTGACCGAGTGGTTGAAGGTACCGGTCTTGAAAACCGGCAGGCCCGCAAGGGTCTCGTGGGTTCGAATCCCACCCTCTCCGCCATACAAAAAGGACCCAGCCTGTTTGGGTCTTTTTTGTATGTGAGGGTTGCAAGGCGCACCCTGGGCTCGATTGCTTCACTTCAGTAGGTGTCGAGCTACAACAACGGCATCAACGCGCACCGCCCCAGCATCTCGCAGGCAGCGAGCGGCCGCCTCAATTGTTGCACCGGTAGTGATTATATCGTCCACGAGCAGGATACTTTTACCCCCAACCAGATTAGTAGTCCTGAATGTGGTTTGCATTTGTTTAATGCGTTCTATGCGGTTTTTACCAATCTGATCAACGTTACTTCTTCTGGCGAGAGCGGCTTGTGCCGACAGGCCTATCTCAGCCGCAAGAGAACGAGCAATCAGCGTAGACTGATCAAAACCACGTCGCCGAATGCGTTGTGGTGCTGTAGACACGGGCACAACGAGTGTGTCGGGTGGAAAATAGGGGAGTATACCCGCACATGCACGCCCAAAACTGCGAGCAATTGCCCGCCCACGACCAAGCTTCATGGCTGCAATCAACTCTTTGGGGGGTCCGCTATACGCACCCAACCACCAGGCACGGCGTAGTGCTGATTTGTGTCCGCTGCACACCCGATTCTGTTTAGTGAGTTTGTTGCAGATGTAACAACGACTTTCTGTATCGGCTGCTAGTACGTCGACACAAAGCTCACAAATAGGGCCCTCACGCATCTGACAGATGTGGCATTTTATAAACGTAAGCAGTGTTACGAGTTGCTCTAGTGGATTTATAATCATATTTACAACACCCTCAGACTGAATTATTGCACATCTGTAAACGTTTTCGTTATAATGCTGATTAGTTACATAACTGCGAGGAAAGTGGAGGATAAAAAAATGGCCCGACGCCAGAAAAACGACAATGACCTATTAATGGAGGATGAGTTAACGGCAGCGTTTCTCGACGATGCAGCACCAGCTGGAATTGCCGACGAGCCAGCCGCACAATCGACTCCAGCTGCACAGGGTGGTGCTGCTGATGAAGACTGGGATGACGACCAAATGCAAGATATGCCAGGCATGTTAGCAGTTGATGTCTACGAGACAAAGGAGAAGTTGTACGTTAAAGCGCGAACAGCTGGCGTAAACAAAGATGACCTCGACGTAAGCATCTCCGATAATACACTCACCATCAAGGGTACGCTCTCAAGTGGTGATGACATTGATGCTGAAGATTTTCATATCCAGGAGTGCTACTGGGGTGAGTTTAGCCGCACGCTCGCACTACCCGTACCCGTAAAAGAGGATGAGGTAGAGGCAGTGTTAAAGGATGGCGTTCTGACCATCGGCTTTACTAAGCTTAAGCAAGAGACAGTCAAAAAGATAACTATTAGCTAGTAGTTGGTGGTGGATACCAAAAAACAGCCCATATGGGCTGTTTTTGTGTAGCAGAAGCCGATGGCTTAGCCACTCGCCTGAGTTATGTTGGTTATTACAAAGCGTACGATTACCTGGGCAAATAGTACGATGACAAGACCAACGATGGCGTAAAGAATGGTGTTTTTTGCAGCAGTCACCGCGGTTGAATCACCACCAGAGATGATGTAGCGGAAGCCGCCGATGATGATCATGATGACTGAGACAGCACCAACGACGATAGAGAACATATTAACCACGCGCTGTATTACGCCTGAGAGGGTTTTATCACCAGTCTCCTGGCACGATGCTGCTGTTGCGTTTTTATTTACTGTACCAGTCTCGGTTGTCAGAATACCCTTACACACGTTATCAGCTATTGATTGAGCCCCAGCAAGTGAGAGGGGGGCGAGTGTGAGCGTGATAACCCCAAAAAGTGTGATAGCAAGTAGGGTGAGTCGTTTCTTCATGTGATCTCCTATCTGTAAAAAGTATACCATGTAAAACACCGGCTATGGACCGGTGTTTTAGCAGAAGCACGTGTGGTACTTACTGAACGTTTGTCAGGACAAAGCGTACGATTACCTGGGCAAATAGTACGATGACAAGACCAACGATGGCGTAAAGAATAGTGTTTTTACCACCTGTCACTGCGTTTGAATCACCACCAGAGATGATGTAGCGGAAGCCGCCGATGATGATCATGATGACTGAGACAGCACCAACGACGATAGAGAACACGTTGATGATCTTTTTAGCGAGAGAGGCAAACGTCTGGTCACCCTCCTCGGTACAATCATCTGCAGTTGTACCCGAACCACCACTGCTTGGATCACCCGCGCCTGTATCGAGCACGCCACGACATACATTGTCGGCGATCTCTGCGTGTGCAACAGACGGTATTACAACCGTTGCAGGAAGTAGCATCAACACAGCAGTTACGATTGAAGCCGTAATCTTTTTTAGTATTGCTTTCATTTTTCTAACTGTTCCTTTCATTAATGTATAGCTCGATTATATCGAACCAGTAGTCTGACATCAAGCACCAACAGAACGAACCTTAGTTGCCACCCGAAGAACCACTTGTGCTGCTCGAGCTTGAACCGGTACCACTCGTGCTCGAGCTCGAGCTTGTACTACTTGAGGTGGGGGCGGGAGTATTTGTCTGTGTGATAACAAAGCGTACGATTACCTGTGCAAACAGCACTACAACCAGCCCGATAACTGCATACATGATTGTGTCCTTGGCACCCTTGGTTGCATTGCTGTCACCACCAGATGTAACATAACGGAAGCCACCGACGATGATCACGATCACAGAAATCGCGCCTACAACTACTGAAAGTGTGTTGATTATAACTCTAATTATCTTTGTAAATCCCTTTTCTGCTACTGCGGGATCATCGCAACCAGCGCTACTGTCGAGGAGTTTAATACTGTCACAGGCTTCGCTCGCAGCATCAACAGCAAACACCGACATTGGAACACCTATCATTGTCCAAAACATCACCATAATCACAGTGGCTGTAGTTGCAACTTTTTTAACCATACTGTCTACCTTTCTCGTAATTGAATATGCTCTCATTATAGTTTGCTTAGTACAAAAACAATAATCACTTGTGCAAATATCGCTACAACCAGCCCGATAACTGCATACATGATTGTGTCCTTGGCACCCTTGGTTGCATTGCTGTCACCACCAGATGTCATATAACGAAACCCTCCAACAACTATCATCACGACCGAACCAAAACCTGCAACCATTGCTGCAATCTGTATAGCCTTGTAGAGTAGTGAGTTCTTGCCCGTGAGTAGTGATTCGTTACTTGTCACAGGGTCAGCACCTGGATCAGCGCGCGCATTATATTCGTCACAAAACACAGGCTTCACGCCACCCTGGGTCTGCAGACTTCCACAAAGGCTATCGGGGTCTGCAGGCTCGGCCGCATCTGCATACACCGAGATGCTAACACTACTTGTAAATATCACCACAAACAGGAGGGTGGCAGCTACCAATACGGACCTAGTATGACGTGCCCATGTCATGACGCCAATGAAATAACCCATGACATAATACTATACACCGACAATCCAAGCACTAATCCAATAACAGCATAGAGGATGGTCTTTTTGGCACTAGCAAGCGCGTTAGAGTCACCACCAGAGAACGTATAGCGAATACCCCCAATCACAATAAAGAGTATTGATAACATAGCCATAAAGCCAGATAGGTATCGAAGTACTTTTTGGATAAGCCCAGGCGTTGATTCACAGCCAACGACTGGAAGACTGGAGTTCACCACAATCGCATGGCCATCAGGATCACTAGCCCTATCAGCGCAAACAGCAGCATATACTGGTTGTTGAAATGTAGTAAATATAAGTAAGGGTGTCGCAACAAGAATAGTTGCAGTATAGTGCCTCAGCTTACTAAACGCCGTGGTAAACCTGTTCATGACTAGAGTAAAGTCTCCATTAGAAAACTCGTTAGCCACGTCGCGATGATACAAATAACCACCCCGATTAGAGCGTTCACCATCGTATTACGTGATGCCTTAATTGTTTCAGGTGAACCCTGGCTCGATATCATCCTAATAGCACCGTATATAAAGAATCCCACGGCTACATATATGCCAATACGCATTAATATATCTATGATACCTCCGAGTACCAATAGAAATGTCCCTACACCATGGGTTTGAAAGTCGAGTGTACAAAAACCATCGTGCGCACTTCTCTTAATATATTTGTACCATGGGTCTATTCCCAAAAAGCTTGACGTTTCGCACCCCTGCGCGAACAAGAGTACTGCACTTGCTGTGATACTTGTCATGTATATAACTGTAATGCAGGAGGAGTGATAAGTCTACGGCGTTTTAAAACGCACCACCAGGAATCAGCCACTGTATCGCCGCATACATCAAAAAGTATATGACTATGCCAATAACCACGTTAACTATGCGTGTCTTTGCTGCAGCAACTGCTTGCGGATTATCTTGTGAGGCAGAATATTGTATCCCCGCGATAGTCAAAAAGAATACTGCAATAAGCCCAAGGCCAAGACTCACCCATTGAAAGTAAGTTGATATACGACGCATTAATGGCGTCTGCTCTGGCGACTGATCAGGGTTGAAGTTTTTATCGTTGGACGCAGGGGCTGAATCTCTATACCATGGGATGTTATCGGTTTTTTGTGTTTTTAGGAAGTCGCGCTTCAATTCCCGCGCACACTCGGCGTCCTGGTCGTCTGCCGGACCACATTCAGTCAGCAAATCTGAGAGAGCGGTATAGAAATCCGATGATTTGTTTATCACAATAAAGCAGTAGTCTTTCGTATCTGCCTCGCGTTCAGGTGGTGTGTTGGTGCAGTAATCTGGATTCGGAAAACCCAGAGAGGCACTATCTGACCTCGTCCACGTCCAAGCCGTAATCTTACACACATCACGGATGAATGGGGATTCCGGATCGTCTGGGTCAAGCCTACCTGGACTTGACTGGGAGCACCATGAGTTGACAAGGGTCTCGTATAGGCGCCTGTTCATTGAGCAGTCTTGGGGTTTATCATTCGAACAATCATCTACGGCATTGGCGCCAGTTATGGATGGGAGCAACAAAAATAACACCAACAGACAGCCGGCCAGCAAACTTGTTGTTTTCTTTGTTACCTGCATTTTTCTATACATTGCCTTAGGGTCACCCCCTCATTCTAGCTAAGAGCCTTAATAATTGCTATATGCACAATTGTTATTACTACCAAGGTCGTTTAAAATGGGGATTGTAAAGATCCAAAGTACCATATGTCGAAAATTCAAAAAAAATCTCGTGGGTTTATTCGAAGAGGTAAGTTAGTCAGCTTATTGTCTATGTATCTCGCCTCGACTCTCATCACTGTGTTGATGAGTTTTATTATTACACACCCCGTTGCTGCAGCTGATGACCCGGCAGATCTTGATGGCATTACAATGCCTGCATACTCTGGGTCTTCCACTGAATATGGTATCTGGATAAACCGAACGAAGATTGCACTCGTTGGTAGCTATGTACTTCCCCCATCTGGTGAAGATCAAGACCACGTGTTTAGTGGCCCGGGTGCAAACACAGGCGGCGGAATACAAACCGACAGGTATGACCCAAGTGAAACCGTCGTATACACGGGAGACAAAAACAGTTGCCGCAAAATCGAGGTTAGCTTCACGGACTGGAGCACCCCACCCTCGAGAGGTGTGTACAAGTACTGTGACGGGAAAACCGTGGACATCATACTTATGAAGTCACAAAATGCGAGACTCGACGGGTATATAACCGAGGATGATAGTGGGGTTGAACATATCTATATGCCTAGATACATTGGCGCAATTGATAGCTGTGGTGACGCAGATGGCAGTGTTACAAACTCTGCTCGCTACTATATAAATGGTGATTTTGTTGACGATGACGGCGATGGAAAGTATGACATCCAGGGTACAACTGATATAAATGGCGAGAACCCGAATGATGAGACCACAGGAGGGAACAAAAAGTCACACATCCAAGACCTGCACGAAGTCGACTCAAACCTAAAAACCGCCAAGCAACGAGCACGCTCTGATGGTACGATCGGAGACTGTACGATGTGGATCGACACATCTCAGGGTGACGCAGAAGACTCGCGCAACATCTACCTAGCTCGTAGGTCATACAAATCAATTGTAAATAGTATCGCGGCTAAGATTGATGCGTACAGAACAACTAAAGAGAGGGTTGATGCATTAACGGCGTACTTTGATGGGAGCCAAACCGGTAGAGATGCGATTGTCACATGCAAAGACAAAGCTGGTGGCGGCACATGGAACAGTATGGGGCAAG
>JAGQNU010000080.1 GCA_020427905.1 Candidatus Saccharimonadota bacterium
AAGGCTACCTTTGTACCTAGCTTTTTAGCTCTCGAGACAATGTCAGCTAAGACCTCCATGGAGCCAACTGAGGAGATATACAGCCAGTCGGCCTTCAAACTTTTGTCGGTTACAATCTCAGCCTTTGTACTGAGCGATTCACCGTGACGATTTAAGATAGTCCTCTCACCGTTTGGCGCAAGAAGAATCACCGAGTAGCTCGTTTTGAAGTTGCTGTCGCTCACAACATGCTCTGTGTGTACCGACTCATTATCAAGCACATTCAGAATTGCTTGCGCTGCTGGGTCATCACCAATCAAGCCAACAAAGCTCGTCTCTATATCCTGACGTGCAAATGTTACGGCTGCATTCATAGCATTACCTCCAGTGGCAAACACTGCGTCATCTACCGAAAGTTTGTCACCAAGTTTGAGATGCTCGTAACATACACCAGCTTCACACTCTGGCGTAAAAACCTTACCCGTCAAGAAGACATCTTGAGCAGCGCTGCCAACACAGACCACCCTTACACTCATTACAGTACCGCTCTTCCAGCAGAACCAAAGGCGTCGATCTTCTCCTCTACCACCTTTTGCACTGCTTGGTACACCTCTGGCATAAGCTTCACGACGGCATACTCATCGGGATTATCTTTGAGGACTTTCTCCAGTGTCTCTCTGAAGACAATACGCATATCAGTATTGATATTAATCTTTGAGACGCCAATTTTAGCTGCCTCTTCAAAATAATGTAGTGGCGTTCCAGAGCCACCATGCAGGCTAATATTGCATCTTATTTTGTCACGAATACGCTGCAATAGCTCTAGATCTAATACCTTAGGCACTGGGTAGTGCCCATGGAGATTCCCGATTGCAGCTGCAAAGGTATCAATCCCTGTCACCGTCACAAAATCAAGTGCACCCTCTGGTGTTGAGAATGTCTTCTTCACCTCCTCGTAGTCAATCTTCTCCATGGAGAGCTTGGAGCCTCCGCCGAAATAGTGGGGCTCACTCTTAACCAGTGCTCCTGTAAACTGAGCGTACTCCACGATCTCTTGGGTACCCTTTATAATCTCCTCGTCTGTGGCCTCATGATTACCATGTGAGATATCGATATGGATGAACTCAAACCCAGCATCAATTCCCCGCTTTGCATCCTCAACAGTCGGGCTGTGGTCAAGATTAATGTACATCTCAATACCGTACTCAGCACGGTAGTTATCAACCAGATCGCGGATGTTATCAAGACCCATAGCCTCGACTTCACCGTGGCTGACCTCAACCAGTACTGGTGATTGCTTTTCGTGAGCCGCGCGGCAAACTGCGATTAACGTCTCTTGGTTATCGATATTGAAGGCGCCAACGGCAAACTTTTGTTGTCGACTCCGTTGCATAAGATGTCGTGCCTTGATGCAGTTGTCTCTGATCTCACGTATCGTCAGTCCCACCTAGCCCCTCCTCTCATCTAGCATTGAATGAACCGCCATAGCAATATGTGTATGCGTTAAACCAAAGGCGCGCAGTAGCTCGTCTGGTTTACCGCTCTCACCAAAGTGATCCTTAATGCCAATTCTGTGAACCTGTGTTGGCAATTTCTCTGATAGCAGCTCAGCGACCGCACTGCCAAAGCCACCCGCAATTTGCGCCTCCTCAATCGTGATAACGCGTCCAGTCTTTTTGGCACTAGCAAGGATAGTGTGCTCATCGAGTGGTTTGATAGTTGCACAGTGAATTACTTCCGCTGAGATGCCATCCTTCTCGAGTATCTGGGCAGCATGGAGCGCCTGATAGGTCATGGTACCCGTAGCTATCAGTGATACATCGGTACCCTCGTGGAATATCTCGGCTTTACCAATAGTAAATGGTGTTGAATCGGTTGTGAATACTGGTGTCGCCTCACGAGCTAATCTGATGTAGTTTGGGCGCTTATCCTCGCTCATGGCAACAGTAGCCTTCTCAGCCTCTTTGCTGTCAGCTGGTGCAATCACCACCATATTTGGCAGTGTACGCATCAGGGCAATATCCTCAAGCATCTGATGGGTCGCGCCGTCAGGCCCAACCGATACCCCGGCATGTGCACCCACAATCTTCACTGGTTGATCGTTGAGACACACGGTCGTCCTGATCTGCTCCCAGCAACGACCAGGGCAAAAGGCAGAGTAGCTGGCACAAAATGGGATCTTACCCATAGCTGCCATACCGCTGGATACCGTCACGAGGTTCTGCTCAGCAATACCAATCTCAATAAATCTATCTGGGAAGGAATCACGGAACATGCTAATTTGCGTTGATTCCGTAAGGTCAGCACAGAGCGCGACAACGCTCTCGTTAGCTTCGCCTGCGGCTTTAAGTCCGCGGCCAAAGCCTTTGCGATTTGGTTCAGAGGTAATATCCGCACTACCAATATCATTGGAGAGGTGGAGTGCTCGTTTACTCATGCTCGCTCCTAATCTTGCCGTCAAGCGTTCTTAACCGATGAAGAGCACGCTTGTAGTCGTCTGGTGACTTGCCGTAGCCATGCCAGTGATAATCGTACTCCATAAAGTCGACGCCTTTACCTGGTACTGTGTGCGCAATAATCACGCTCGGTTGGTTAGTGATAGCTCGTGCCATACTGGCGGCATCGATAATGCTCTCGATGTTATTGCCATCAACCTCTTGCACATGCCAGCCAAATGACTCCCACTTTTGCCTCAGATCCTCGAGCGGCATTACATCTTCTGTTGAGCCATCAATCTGGATATTGTTTCTGTCGATGAATCCGATGAGGTTATTCAGTTTATACTTGCCCGCAAACATGGCAGCCTCCCAAATATTACCCTCATCAAGCTCCCCATCACCCATGGCGCAGTACACCCAACGATGTGTTTGGCTGTCCATGCGTAATGCATAGGCCATACCAGCCGCCTGACTGAGACCAGAGCCGAGCGGACCACTTGTGTTCTCAAGTCCAGGAAGCTTGGTGCGCTCAGGGTGTCCTTGCAGGCGCGTGCCGAACCGCCTCAGTGTGAAGAGTTCTTTGCGCTCAAAGTACCCAGCCCGAGCCAAAACCGCATATAGTACAGGTACGATATGGCCATTAGAAAGCACGAACAGATCGCGATCCTTCCAGCTCGGTTTTTTAGGATCGTGATTTAAGATATCAAAGTACAGTGCTGTAAATATATCTG
>JAGQNU010000081.1 GCA_020427905.1 Candidatus Saccharimonadota bacterium
AGATGATTTGTTGCAGCTTATCATTGTGCCGATGTGGAAGGAGTCGTATGAGGTGATTGCACCCACGATTGAGTCGATTATTAACTCAAATTACGATACCAAGCGGGTAGCGCTGGTGATTGCCTACGAGGAGCGGGGTGGCGAGGTGCCAGAGGCGACAGCTAAAAAACTGCACAAATCCTATGGTAAGCAGTTCTTTGACGCAGCAGTGATTAAGCATCCTGGTGATTTACCAGATGAGGTGATAGGCAAGGGCGGTAACATTACGTGGGCGGCGCGCCAGTTCGTGCCAACTCTGCTCAAAAAGGGTATACAGCCAGAGCACGTACTTGTAACAACGCTTGATGCAGACAACAAAGTTCACAAAGATTATCTAGCACACCTGTCGTATGCTTACATTTTGACTCGAGACAGAAAGCACCATTCATACCAGCCATTAGCACTCTACACCAACAACATCTGGGATGTGCCGGCTCCAATGCGGGTGATGGCCGTGGGCAATACCTTCTTTACTATCCTGCAGTCGGTGCGGCCACATATGCTCCGCAACTTCTCAAGCCATGCCCAGAGCCTTGACGCACTCCTTGAGACTGATTATTGGAGCGTCAGAACAGTAGTGGAGGATGGTCATCAATTCTGGCGCAGTTATTTTGCTTTTGGTGGTAATCATGCAGTAGTGCCAATTTACTCACCAACCTATCAGGACGCAGTACTCTCAGATAAGTATGTGCAAACATTGAAGGATCAATTTGGTCAGATCCAACGCTGGTCCTATGGCGCCTCTGATATTCCGTATCTGGCAAAGTACGGGTTTAGGCGCAAGAAGGATCGCGTGGTGCCACTCTGGGACTTTATCATGAAGTTTCTCCGCCTCCTGGATACGCATGTCTCGTGGGCCACGGTCTCGCTGCTCCTGTTGTTGGCAGCGCGTATCCCGCTATTCATTGGCTCAGATGCGGATCATAGCATCGTAGCGCACCAGTTGCCAATTATTGCCAGCTATGCACAGACAATTGCTATGATTGGCCTGTTTACCTCAATATTCCTCTCAATGAAGCTATTGCCACCACGCCCAGCCCACTACAAGCGCCACAGGACGGTCTTTATGGTGGTGCAGTGGGTGCTACTCCCGGTTACAAGCATCCTGTACGGTTCGCTTGCGGCCCTCAACTCGCAAACGCGACTCATCATGGGTAAATATCTCGATAAGTTTAAACTGACACACAAGGGGCGACGTACCGCGAGTGGCGTGAAGTAGCCCGTGTAAGGCCGTATACGGCCGCAGGAGCGGATAAACGAGCAAAAGTAGTGTTTCTACCAGATTAAAGCAAAAACTACAGCCGAGGGCTGTAGTTTGCTCATTGTCTTTTTGTGGTTTGTAACAGATTAGCTCTTGTTACGGCGAAGTCGGGCTGTCATTGGATGAGCAGCTGCTGGAGTCTCTTCAAAGAATAGTTTGAATTTCTCGAGCTCTGACTTCTGGTGTTTCATGGGTTTGTTACTCATGTACTCCAATATTAGCA
>JAGQNU010000082.1 GCA_020427905.1 Candidatus Saccharimonadota bacterium
CCGCGCATGAAATCGGGGCATTTCATAACAAGCACTAGGTACTCGCCATCTTTACTCCAACCACTTGGTATAGTGTTCATACTATAAGTATACATCTTCAGTGCATAAAGAAGACCCCGATTGCTCGGGGTCAGAACTAGGAGAGCGGACTTGCATTGTCAACGCTACTTCACTGGACATTCCAGCTTATTGATCACTAGTTGTGCGTGGGTGCGCTGCATTAGGCCGCGTGACGCAGCTCGTTGTAGCGCAGGGCCATGATCGCGTGGGCGATCATGTAGGCGAAGAGCTCGTCGAACTCCTGCTCGAGCCCGGACACGGCGACGATGACGTCATCGACGATCACGCCACCAGCCCAAGCGGGCTCGCCCTCCAGGATCTTGCCCTGGTCGACGGCCTCACGGCTGCTGATGTGCTCACGCGCCACGATGGTGCGCTTGCCCTCGGCGATGGCCTTGTAGTCCATTGACCAGGTGGTCGGATCGCCGAACGAGTGCTCGGCAACCGGTACCACGTCGGTGTGGGGGTTGGGCGCAGGTGCCCAACCGACGGTGACATGGAAGTGACCGTGACGTACCACGTGACTCGTCGTCATGTGGTTGAAGGCGGGCAGGACCATCTCGATGGCCTCGCTCACCATGTCGTGCGAAAATGCGGTTTCGCTCTGCACTTGAGTGCTCCTTGTATGGTGCGCTGGGCGAACCCAGATGTACTCTACGGTAGAGCCATGATGACATTATACAACTTATAGAATGTTAAGTCAATACTCTATAATCTGTAGAGTGAACTTGCAATCATCCGTTGAGACGATAAAAGGGGTGGGGCCTGAGACTGCTAAGCGGTTTATGAAGCTTGGCGTCAAGACTGTGTACGATCTACTGACGTTTTGGCCTCGTCGTTATGAGGACTACTCTGAGATTGTCCTTATTAATGATATGAAGCCCGGTGCAATTACTGTTAAAGCTCGTCTTGAGTCGATTAAAACTAAGCGGGTGCGTCGCGGACTGCATATCACTGAGGCCGTGATTCGTGATGAGTCATCGGCTGTGAGGGTGGTGTGGTTTAACCAGCCGTACCGAGAGAAGTATTTTAAGCCGGGTAAAGAATACTACTTCTCGGGCCTCTATGACTTCAGCTACAACAGATACGTTTTGCAGAATCCAAGTGTTGAAGAAGACAAAGAGTTTACTAAAAATACAGCTCGGATTGTACCGGTGTATCAGCAAACAAAGGGCCTGGATTCACGCCAAATAAGGTCTGCGCTGGCCGAGTGTGTCTCGTTATTTAAAACACTGGGTGAGTCTCTGCCGACAGAAATTGTAGAAAAACATGATCTAATAACGTTTGCGGAGGCCGCCAAGCAACTGCATTGGCCAGAGTCTCAAGAAGCACTGCAGCAGGCGCGGGATCGAGTAGGGTTTGAAGAAGTTTTTGCGTACATCCTTGCCGGCAAGCTCAGTAGGCAGGAGCATGAGTCTGAAGTTGCGCTGCAGATTCAATTTGATGAGCAAAAGGCCAAGGAGTACGTAGAGCTGCTGCCCTTTGTATTGACTCCAGCCCAAAAACAGGCTGCGTGGGAGATCTTAAAGGATATTGATAAAGAGCACCCAATGAATCGTCTGCTCGAGGGCGATGTTGGTGCTGGTAAAACTGTGGTTGCAGCCTTTGCTGCTGTTATGGCTGCCCACAATGGTGTACAAACTACGGTCATGGCACCAACTGAGCTTTTAGCACGTCAGCATGCTAAAACCCTTGCAGATTTGTTAGAGAACACTGGTGTATCTGTTGCACTGCTCACGTCTGCGGTTAAAGCAAAAGCAAAAAACACACTGAAGGCACAGTTGGAGTCTGGCGACGTAGACATTGTGGTCGGTACGCATGCGCTACTGCAGGATTCGGTGAAGTTCAAGCGACTCGGTTTGGTTGTAGTTGATGAGCAGCACAGATTCGGCGTCAAGCAGCGACAAAAGCTTGTCGACAAATCAGAGAAGGTTCCCCACATACTCAGCATGACGGCGACACCGATCCCGCGCTCACTGGCACTCACAGTGTATGCAGAACTTGATATATCAATCATTGCGAGTAAACCCAGTAACCGTCTGCCTATCGAGACACATATCTGGTCGCCAAACTCGATGGCACAGCTGTATGACTCCGTAGAGGACGAGCTAAAGGCAGGCCGTCAGGCATTTGTCATCTGCCCGCTGATTGAGGAGAGTGACGAGGCTAAGAGCGTGCTGAGTGAGGCTAAGAAGCTTCAGAAGACGGTATTTAAAGATTGGACAGTGGAGCCGCTGCACGGCAAAATGCCTGATGAACACAAAGCTGAGATCATGCAGCAGTTTGCTCGCGGTGAAATTGACGTGCTTGTCTCAACCACAGTCATTGAGGTTGGTATTGACGTCCCAAATGCCACCGTGATGATTATTGAAGGCGCTGACCAATACGGCCTCGCACAACTGCACCA
>JAGQNU010000083.1 GCA_020427905.1 Candidatus Saccharimonadota bacterium
CTTGATATTGACTCGCGAATTGCCTGGCGTGCACGCGACGAGAACAAGATTAAACACTGGCTCAAATCTAAATAATCTCGTCTACAAAGTTTGTAACAACAAAATCAGGTCCGACTTCTACAGCACTCAACATATAGTCGCCTGAGTATTTTTGCTCGTTGACCCATGATTCAGCTGCGAACTGCATTTGTTTAAGCTTTTTAGGGGTGATGTAATCCAGTCCACTACCTTGTCTACTTGATGAGCGATACTTTACTTCAATAAAGTATACCCGGGTGCCCTTCTTGGCAATAATATCAATCTCACAAACTCGCGTGCGCCAGTTTTGTTCGAGAATCGTATATCCGTTATCACTCAGATAGTCTGCAGCGGCGTCTTCTGCCTGTCTCCCCACAGACGTACTCATAGCGTGTACCGTGCAACCGGCTTATAGCTCATCCGATGAACATCATGTATTACACCTAGCGAAGCAAGGGCTTGCACGTGTTGCTTAGTGCCGTACCCAACGTGGCTCTCAAAGCCGTATTCTCGATGTCTAGTAGCTAGCTCACTCATATAGGCGTCACGTGCCACCTTTGCAATTATTGATGCAGCAGATACTTCCGGTGTGGTCAGATCAGCTTTTATCATACAGGAGCTTCCCAGAGTGTCTTTGAGATAGTTTATATTGCCATCAACTATGATTCTCTTATCAGCTATAGTAAGTTTGTCAACTGCACGTTGCATAGCAAGACGAACCGCCTCGGTAAGTCCGAGCTCATCTATCTCTGCTGGCCAAACCCATCCCAATGCAAACTGTGCAGCTTGCTCGCGTATCAATAGATCCAGCTGCTCACGTTTCTTTTTACTAAGAAGCTTAGAGTCGGTCAACCCGTCAATTAGCCCCATCAGCTCAACTGCACCAGCCACAAGTGGCCCCGCCCAACATCCACGCCCCACTTCATCTACCCCAATAATCATACTGTTAGTGTATCAAAAAACCACCGTTGGACGGTGGTTCTTGAAACGTACGATATGTGTCTAATCGGACTTTGCGCGGTCACCGAGCTCAGCGGCAATTTTCGCCTCTTTTTCGGCCTCATCTTCAGCTTTTTTAGCAGCCTCTGCCTCATGCTCTTGCTTTTGTTCTTCTTTGATACGCTCAAGCTCTGCCTCAGCCTCAGGATCAGTCACGTCGTTCACGCCGTCTTTATCAAAGTCGACAGCAGCAAGGCGTGCGCTTTTACCGCTACGATCTCGCATATATGTAAGGTATTTGCGTCGAACCTTAGATCGCTTTACAACCTCTACCTTCTCTACTAGTGGGCTGTGAAGCAAAAAGCTCTTCTCTACACCAACACCTGATGCAACGCGGCGCACCGTGATAGTGCTAGTTAGGCTGTCTTTACGATCTGTTCTAATAACAAGACCTTCAAATACCTGGACACGCTCTTTGTTGCCCTCTTTAATACGCTGGTGAACCTTTACGGTGTCACCACTACGAACATCCACAACTTGTTTTTTGTGAAATTTAGACTCGACTTGCTTAATAAGTGCATGCATAACTGAACAATACTACCTTATACTTACGTTTTTTTCAATTGATAAAAGTCTACCACATCTGTTTACTATCGTAAATACCCTAGGGAACCTTGTGCTATACTTTCATTATAATTAGGAGGTACATCATGGAAGGTGCAATAACAGAGCGAGCGGAGACAGATTCAGCCTTCGGTGAGCAATTTACAGCATTAATCGAGCAGATAATCCAACAAGACACAGGAGTGGATCGCACCTTCGGCAGGAGCACCATGATTGGTTTGCCAAACGCCGACTACAGACCCTTAATTGTCGCGCAAGAGGTAATGCAGTCGGTTACCGACCAAACTGGCACCTCGCAAAATTTTGAGCCATTTCCAGACACTACACTTCCACCTAGTTTGGAGTGGTTTACATCCGCGGAACGTAACGCAGATGACTTTTTAAGTACAGTGCATTTTTATACGATAGACGAGCTAGATGGAGTACAAAGGATTGACGGCGTTCCTACACTCAGCCCTACGAACGATCAGTTCGAGATGGAGTTTATGGATCCCCGTAACGGAACTGTGCACAGAGAGTCTGACGCGTCGTACGCCCAAGATAAGAATAATTTAATTGCGTTCATTCTTGCTGAGCTAGAAAATCCAGATATTGTTGACTATCGTCGCTCTTGGTCACGTGACACAGAAGACGACGGCCCTGTCCCACTCATTGATATTGATATCCTCGGAGTGAGTATTACTGAAGAGTACAGCGCAGAGCACGGATATAATAAATCGTATTCAATAACGTTCTACAATGGCATCACCCTTGCTATAGGCGTAGATGGTATTAGTTGTTTTGATACTGAGGATAATGAAATTGAATTAGATAGCTTTGATGCTCAATATAGCGTATCTGAGTATCTCGAATCACTCCAAAGGTTTCCTGTTTTGGCTGGTGAAGTGAATGACTGATTTGGGAAACAAGCACGACTACAAACAAAAAGCGCTGGATAGACATAAGGAGCTGCGCGGTAAACTTAGCGTAACGCCTAAGGATACTGTAGAGGATGCAGAAAAACTGAGTGTCTACTACACACCAGGCGTAGGAGCCGTGAGCACGTACGTCGCAGAGCACCCTGATGAGGCAAAAGAGTACACTGGTTTGAACAATACAGTTGCGATCGTATCAGATGGCTCAGCCGTTCTCGGACTCGGCAATCTTGGGCCACATGGTGCGCTCCCTGTCATGGAGGGTAAAAGTATGCTGTTTAAGCAGTTCGCCGGTATAGACGGTGTGCCAATTGTTTTGGATGTGCATTCTGCTGATGAGATTGTTGCAGCCGTGAAAGCAATCGCCCCGAGCTTTGGTGCGATCAATCTCGAGGATATCGGTGCACCTATCTGTTTTGAGGTTGAGGAGCGATTGAAAGAAGAACTAAATATCCCTGTCATGCATGATGATCAACATGGAACGGCGGTAGTGGTTCTTGCGGGTCTGATAAACGCGATGAAAGTCGTATCTAAGGATCTCAATGACTGCAAGATTGTAGTGAGCGGTGTCGGAGCTGCTGGCGTTGCTATCATGAGGCTCCTGAATCTTTACGCCCCCAGCCTTACGATTGTAGCCTGCGACAGCAAAGGGGTTATCAACGTTGATCGAAATGACCTTAACCCAACTAAGCAACTTTTGTTATCCGAAGGCATAATCTCATCTGACGCTTCCGGATCTATGAGTGATGCACTCGTTGGCGCTGATATCTTCGTGGGTGTCTCTCAACCAGGTGTGCTCACCCCTGAGATGATTAAAACAATGCAGAAAGATCCAGTCATCTTTGCACTTGCTAACCCAACCCCAGAAGTCATACCTGACATCGCACGCGAGGCAGGAGCAGCAGTAGTCGCCACTGGTCGCAGCGACTTCCCAAATCAAGTCAACAATGCCCTCGCCTTCCCAGGTATCTTCCGCGGCGCCCTCGATAACGGCGTCACCCAAATCACAGATAACCACAAGATCGCAGCCGCAGAAGCCATTGCCGCCGCTGTCACAAGCCCAGTCCCTGAAGAAGTTATCCCGTCTATATTTACTGACAGTTTGTCTGACCTGGTATCTGCAGTAATCACATCATAAAATTGACAACCTGCGCACCGAGATAGATAATCATTTATTATGAGCAGGTTAATTTGTCACGACAGAAAATACTTACTCCCATCAGCAGAGAATGCACTCGCTTTAGCACAAGACGGTCAACTACAGGCAGCTGAGATGACAGCACAAGGTAAAACATATAATCCATACTATTTTGAGCCAGAAAATGACCAATCCATTTCTGATGTGCTCTCAGTAAAGAAGGCTATTGACGACATAACCGAGCTCGGTGCTGGAGAAGGCGATGTAGTTTATATGTGGCCCAATAGGTCTCTCTCAGCAGAGCCACCGGTTACCGCTACAGACTTCGATGGGTCTGAGTTCTACAAGAACTTTGATTGGTCCGTTTATCCGCTTTCAAGGACAGGTATTGCAAAAGTCACTTTTAGAGAGGGAGAGTTCGGCAGTACGCACAAAAGATTGTTCCATAACTATTACTACGAGATAGAGTTACAAAGAGACCCGCAAGATATATTTGTCCCAGACATGTATGATGCAAAGCGACCCGAACTCCGAAGTTCCTCACTTGCTGATCGGCTTAGAACTATTCGTAGATTTAAGCTCGAATCAGCTCTTGGTGCACTTGGCGTATGTTGTGCAGCTATTGGTTCTGCGGAGGCACTATCAAATCTTGACCCAGTGACGACACCAGTCCTCTTAGTAGGTAGCTTTGCAATACTCAAGACCAACAACCAACCATTTAGGCACTATTCGTCCCTTCATCGCGACTATCGGTA